>CAZZYB010000176.1:0-7706 GCA_964658125.1 uncultured Acetobacteraceae bacterium
GCGAGTTGGTGGCGGATTTCTTCGATGGCTTTGCGCGTGGAGCCAAGGCTAATGTCCATGTGAAGACGATGTACGGGCGGAGCAATCATCATAAGATCGAGGCGATCTTCAAGGCGTTTGCGCGGGCGATGCGTGGGGCTTGTTCGCGGGATGAGCGGATGCGGGAGTTGTTGCCTAGTACGAAGGGGTTGCTCTAGGAGCACTATGGACGCCATGAAGCGCTCAATCAGATGGACAGCGGCAGCGGTCATCACGGTCTTTGTTGCGTTCGCAAGTTCGGTTTGTCCGCCTGCCGCTCACCTACCAGTAATCATTGCCATCGCGGCCCTAGGCCTCTTTGGCGTCTCGTTTTTGCTTACACTGACGGATCTCCATAAGATTCCTGGACACACGGGCGGGTTACCGGTCGTGCTTGGCCTGTTTCAGGTTTCCGCGATGGTTTCAGTCGTTTGGTTAGTTGTCTTCACAGCACGTAAGGGTACGTTGTGATCGCAGTCGTCGACTACAAAGCGGGCAATCTCACCAGCGTCGTTAAGGCGTTGCGGCATCTTGGTGCGGATGATGTTGTGGTGACGCAATCGCCGAAAGAGGTTTTGCGTGCGGACAAGATTGTGCTTCCTGGCGTTGGGCATTTTCAGTCGACGCAGTTGTTGGAGGACCTTGGGCTTACGCAAGCGACGCGTGAAGCTGTCGCCGCTGGGAAGCCGTTCCTGGGGATTTGTGTGGGGTTGCAGTGGCTTTATGAAGGGTCGACCGAAGCACCGGAGACAGCGGGACTGGGGCACTTCGCGGGGCGGTGCGAGCGGTTTCCGGCGATGTTTGAAGGCGCGGAGTTGAAGTCGCCGCATGTGGGTTGGAACTCGCTGGAGGATGTGCGGGGCGGATCGCGTCTTCTGAAGGGTGTAGAGCCGGGGGCGTTTGTTTACTTCACGCACTCGTGGCGGGCTCCGGTATCGGAGGATACGGCGGCGGCGACGATGTATGGCGGAGCGTTTACGGCGGCGGTCGAACGCGAGAACGTGATGGGCGTGCAGTTTCATCCGGAGAAGAGTGCGGAGACGGGGCTGAGGGTGTTGAAGAATTTTTTGGAGTTGTAGCCGTTCAGGACGCAGATTCTTCGGGAATGACAAGCAAGAAAGGCAAGTGCAAGGACGATGCTGACGAAGAGAATTATTGCCTGCCTGGATGTGCGGGGTGGGCGGGTTGTGAAGGGTGTGCAGTTTGTCGACATCGTCGACGCGGGCGATCCGGCGGAGCTGGCGCATCGTCATGCACGCGGTGGAGCGGATGAGATTGTGCTGCTCGACATTACGGCTACGCATGAGGGGCGGGGGACGCTGCTCGATACGGTGAAACGGACGGCTGCTTCGCTGTTTGTGCCGTTTACTGTTGGCGGTGGAATACGTTCCGCGGAGGACGCGGCGGCGGTGTTCGATGCGGGGGCGGATAAGGTTTCGATCAACTCGTCGGCCATTGCGCGGCCGGAGTTGATTGGGGAGATTGGTGGGAGCTTTGGGGCGCAGGCGGTGATTGTGGCGATCGATGCGCGGCGGGGGCCGGGCGGTGTGGCGGATGCTGAGGTTTATGTCTCGGGCGGGCGGAAAGCGACGGGCTTGCGGGTGGTGGAGTGGGCTCGGGAGGCAGAGCAGCGGGGGGCTGGGGAGATTCTGCTGACGTCGATGGATACGGATGGGATGCGGAATGGGTTTGATTGCGAACTGACGCGCGCGGTGAGCGAGGCCGTGCAGATTCCGGTGATTGCGAGCGGTGGTGCGGGATCGGCGGCGCACTTTGCGGAGGTTTTCCTGGCGGGCAAGGCCGATGCGGCACTGGCGGCCAGTATCTTTCACTTCGGGGTGACGGATTCGCGGGAGTTGAAGGCGGAGATTGCGCGGAGTGGCGTCGCGGTGAGGTTGCCCTGTTGAATTTGTGCAGCTTCGGGCCGAAAGCAGGTTCCTCGCTGCTCTCAGAATGACAAGAAGAAAGCAAGTACCACGGCGACGGCAGTGGCAGCGGTTCAGGTAACGATGAAAACGAGGATGTAACGGTGCTGATTCCTTCGATTGATTTGATGGGTGGGCGGATTGTGCAGCTTGTACAGGGCGAGAAGCTCAAGCTGGCGTTTGATGACTTTGACTACTGGATTGAGCGGTTCTCGAAGTATCCGACGGTGCAGTTGATCGACCTGGACGCGGCGATGCGGCAGGGCGACAATCGCGCGTTGATCGAGATGGTCTGCAAGCGGCTACCCTGCCAGGTCGGCGGTGGTTTGCGGTCTGCAGAGGATGGGCAGCGTCTACTGGATGCCGGCGCAAAGCGCGTGATCTATGGGTCGTCGCTGTTCAACGCGCAGGGTGTGGATAAGGCTTTTGCTGGGGCGCTGAAGAAGGCGCTGGGCGAGGATGCGCTGTGCTTTTCGGTGGATACGAAAGGCGGACGTGTGGCGGTGAAGGGCTGGAAGGATTCGGTTGACCTGACGCCTGAAGAAGCTATTACCTGGCTTGAGGATTACTGTTCAGCGTTCCTGTATACGCACGTCGATACGGAGGGCACGATGCAGGGGTTTCCGATGGATGTGGCGGCGATTCTGCGAGCTTGTACTGCACGGCAGTTGATCGTTGCAGGGGGCATCAAGGAGCGCGCAGAGGTGGACACGCTCGATGCCATGGGCGTCGATGCCGTTGCGGGGATGGCGGTGTACTCGGGGGCGATGGACGCCTAGTTACTGGGTGTCGGCGTCGCCGGCGATCGCGTAATAGCCTTTGCGAGCCTGGACTTTGCGCCCCTTCCCGCAGTCGTAGTCGAGTTTCCGGTACTTTCCGTCTGCGGCTGCATTTTTAGGCGTGTAGCTGGCGAGGTACTGGGTGCGGAGCTCGTCCTGGATCTGGTCGAAGGCTTCTTCCAATTTGCGGCCGTTGTTGCCTACGTTGATGACGCGGCCTCCGGTGTCGCTCGCAAGCTTCTCCATATCGCCGACTGGGCTGCCGAAGGTGATGGTGCCAAAGCCGCCGAAGTTGCCGGAGTCCGCGATGAGGATGACGTAGACGAGGGCGTTGGCTTTCTGGGCCGCTTCTACAGCGGATTTGAGGGTTTCCTGCGAGCCCTGGTCGCCGCCGTCGGTGAGCAGGATGAGGACTTTGCGGCCGGCTTCGGGGCGGAGTTTCTCGTTGGCGGCCAGGTAGACGGCGTCGAAGAGCAGGGTGCCGCGGGGTTCGCCGTGGCCGGTGATGGAGCCTGCCCCGGAACCGGTATTGATGGTGGCTTTGTCCATCGCGCGGGTGAGCTCGCGGGGATTGTTGGTGTAGTCGGCGAGCATGTCTACGTTGACATCGAAAGAGATGAGGAAGGCTTCGTCCTTGGGGGTGAGGACTTCTTTGAGGAAGCGCGCTCCGGCCTGTTGTTCGAGCGGGAGGACGTTGGTCTGGCTGCCGCTGGTGTCCAGGAGGAGGCCGATGGTGAGCGGGAGGTTCTTTTCCTGGGTAAAGTTCTTGAGGGTCTGCGGTTCCTTGTCCTCGAAGATGCTGCAGTCATTTTTTTTGAGGCCGGTGATGAAGCCGGATTTGTCGCGGACGGAAAAGTAGATATTGACGAGGTTGACGTTGACCTTGAGGGTCTGGGTGTCGTGAAGCTCAGGGGCTTCGGCAGGCGCTGTGCTGGTCGGGGGCGGGCCGCCGGGGGAGGGGGCTTCCTGCGCCATGAGCGAAGGACAAAGGGGAAGCAGAGCAGCCAGGGTCAGGGTCGGCAGAAGAGGCAGGCGGACGAAACGCATATCTGATTAGACGACGAAACCCATAAATCGGACGACAAGCGTCTAACTGGAAGCCATAATCGTCTGCACGGGAATGAAGGGCGCAACGTTGGACCGGTGAGCTGCGTCTGACAGGAAAGACCTCGGCGCTGATAGTCTCGTGAGGTGTAGTATTTGCCGGTCCCAATGAGGATAGCGGTGCGTAAGAAAGAAGGAGTACGGATGGTGCAGGGCAGGAACGTGATTTGGACAGCGGCGCTGGCAGTGGTGCTTACGGCAGTTTCGGTCTCGCAGGCACAGCCTCCGGCTCAGCAGCAGGCGATACCCGATGCACCGCGCCCCCAGCCGCTCCCCGACTTGAAGACGATCACGCCGGTCGGAGCGTCGGTGACTCCGCCGCCTGCGCAGCCTTCGACGAGTACCTCGGATGGGCAGCAGGCTCCGGGGACTTCGCTGCCTTCGAGTCCAGCAGCCACATCACAGACTCCTGATGACAACTTTCAAGCCCCGCCCGAGACTGGCGCCACCAAGTTTGTTCTGCCGTCGGTGCAGGTTAACTTCATCGAAATTCCGTTCACGGTGAAGGACTCGAAGGGGCAACTCGTTCCGGGACTAACCTGGCGCGATGTGCAGGTTTACGAGAACAATGTCAGGCAGCGAATGGCGGTGTTCACGACCGATCCATTCCCGCTTTCGGTGGCGATCGTCATCGATCAAAGCGTGACGTTCGACACGATGACCAAGATCAACAACGCACTGGGCGCGCTGCAGGGCGCGTTCACCCCTTACGACGAGGTTGCGATCTTCACCTATAACAATGGAGTGAAGAAGCAGACAACGTTTACGGCAGCGCAAAGCGCGCGGCTGGGCGTGATCCTGGAGCGCTCAAAGACCACCGGTCGCGAGCCGAACATGAACTTCGGCAGCGCGCTTGACCAGACGACCGTCAAGAACAACATGCCCGTGGATCCTAATACGAACCGTGGAAGCCACGGCAATACACTCTCGTTTGGTGAAGAAAAAGAGTTTCATACGCTGAACGACGCGATTCTAGCGGCTGCTGCCGAGACGGCCCATGCGGGCAAGGGGCGTCGGCGGATCGTTTATGTGATCTCGGATGGCAAGGAGTACGGCTCCAAGGCAAAAGAGAAGGATGTTATTCGCTACTGCCTGACTAACAAGGTGGCGGTGTGGGCGACCGTGGTTGGCGATTCGTCGATGCCCGGGATGGGTTTTCTCGACCGCATCCATCTGCCGTTCACCATGCGCGACGATGTGCTGCCGCGCTATGCGGCGCAGACTGCGGGTCAGATCGATCCTGAGTTCCGGCAAAAGGGCATTGAGGCCAGCTTCGGCAAGATTACGGCTGAGGTTCGCAACCAGTACACCGTCGGCTACTACAGCCGGGAGCCGATGATCGACGGCAAGTATCGCAAGGTGGACGTGCGGGTGTTGCGGCCGAATCTGACTGTGATTGCCAAAGACGGTTACTATCCGACTGCTGCTTTCACCGGGCCTTCGGCACCGACGCCTACGGCTATACCGTAGCCTGAACCGATGATTCAAACGAACGCGCTGATGGCGCTGGGAGCTGCGCTGCTCTGGGGCGGCGGAGATTTTTCCGGCGGCATGGGCGTCGGAGCTGCCGGGGGGAAAACCGGGGCTGCGCTGCGGGTGGTCATGCTGTCGCATATCTCCAGCTTCAGCGTGTTGCTGGTGATCGTCCTGCTGCGGCATGAGGGGTTGCCGCATGGCCCGCTGCTGCTGTGGGGGCTGCTGGCTGGCTTGTGTGGCGGTGTAGCTCTTACATGCTTTTACATGGCGCTGTCGCGCGGAGCGATGGGAGCTTCCGCGGCGGTGAGCGGGTTGCTGGCGGCGGCGATCCCGGCGGTGGTTTCGATGGTTGTTGAGGGTTCTCCTTCGGTGCTGCGGTTGAGTGGGTTTGGGGTGGCGGCTGTGGCTATATGGATGATCGCGGCAGGGCCTGCGGGACAGCATGCGGAGCGGTCGACGATGGTGCTGGCGACGATCGCGGGGGTTGGGTTCGGCGTGTACTTTGTGGCGCTGCGGATGGCGAATCCGCTCGGCGTGTTTATGCCGATGGCGCTGGCTCGTGTCGGCAGCCTGATCACGTGCGGCGTGATGCTCCTGGTGCTTGCGGCGCGCGGCGCGACCGGCGGCGCGGTGATGAACCGCAAGGCCGCGCTTTGGGCCGTGGCTGCCGGGGCGCTCGACACTACCGGCAATCTCCTTTTTGTCGCGGCGACCAAGGTCGGGCGGCTGGATGTGGCGGCGGTGCTTGCTTCGCTTTATCCCGCTTCGACAATTGTCCTGGCCGGGTGGCTGCTGAAGGAGAAGCTGTCGCGACGGCAGTGGTTGGGGATGGCGGTGGCCGCTGGTGCCGTAGTTATGATTGCTGTGTAATTCTCCCCCCCCACTTTTTGCGTAAAGTCTTCTAATCAAGCAGGTTAACCGGGGACTTCCAGGCTAAAATCCGGCTTGCTTGGCATTGGTGTTGTGCCGATGCGTGCTGTGTAATCCTCCCCCCTAATTTCATGTAAAGTCTTCAAACGGAGCAGCTTGAGCGGGGACTTCTGTTCGGACCAGGTCTCAGACTTGGCTTGGAAGAGTGGGTCTGGCCTAGCCGGTGTTGTGCCGATGGTGCTGTGTGATCCCTCCCCCCCCCCCCATAATTAGTGTAAAGTCTTCATAGCAAAGTAGTTAAGCGGTGACTTTGTGTTCCGTGCAGGTTCTTTCCGTTTTCGCCTTTGTTCGCCCTTAAAAGCAAATGCCCGGCGGTGGCCGGGCGAATCTAGTGCTTCCTTTATTGTACAGAGAGTGTCAAGCGCGGAGTTGTTCCCGGTATTGAAACGGGGAGGTTGTAGACTGTCTATTCCAACAGCGAATGCGTTTTTCAACGAGTAACGCCCCGGCCCCGCTGCATCCCTTTCCGACACCCGGAAATGCTCGCTGTAAGAGGGTTTAGAGAATGATCAATAAGTTTTTCGCCTGGAAGTTCAGTGGCGTCGTTATCGTTTTGTTTTATGGTTTGGCTGCGATGTGCTGGGCTGTAGGTCATCAGAGTGAGCATTATCGGTTGATCTTTGTTTTGGGGGCGATGCTTCTGGTTGGGGGTTTGTTCGCCTCGCTGGGGTGGGTGTGGCGGAGTCCTCTTTTTCGGAGTGTACGAACCGTTTACACGCGGCGCTACTCCGATCAGCAACTGTACCGGCACTCGGACCTTGTGGCGCATGAATATGTGAAGACCCAACCGGAACGGCGCAGCTTTGGTGTAAAGCCGCGGAAGGGGAAGAAGAGCACCCGACGCGCCTTGACGGCTTGTTTTGTAGGGTTGTTTCTTGTGGCGTTGCTGGGCATGGCTTTGACGATGAAAGCGCCCCGACCGGTTAACAACCGGGCGAGGGTGGATATCTTTCTGTCGGATGGTGTGGAGACGCGTACCCGGCAGGCGCCGGTGATGCCGAGATCGATCCATTCGAGAAGCCTCGTCTTTGCCCTTGCGAACGTGCCAATCAAAGAGGTGCAAATCCATCATGCGGACAGTGTGATGACGATGCAGGTGGTGCTAAGGAATATGAGCGCGGCCGAGATCAAGGGGATTCATGTTGAAGTGAGCAGTAACACGCCGATCACGCCGGGGGATCTCAAGGGGGTTTCGCTCTCGACCACCGAGGTTGGAGAGACTACCGGTGCGCTGGCGCCTTATGCGGACACGAAACAGGAACAGGTGATCAAGGTGAACGTGGCGATCCCTCATCCGCATACGACGGTGGGATTGTATGTGACGGTGACCGGACCAAACGTCCAGGCGGCGGCGGGCGTGGAGAATGTCAATTTCTCCGAGATACAGGACAGTGGAGCGGCGGGGACCGCGCCGCGGCCAAAGCTGTCGCACGTGGCGACGGCGCTGCGCTAGCAGTCGCGGAGCGTTCAGGGT
>CAZZYB010000177.1:0-7660 GCA_964658125.1 uncultured Acetobacteraceae bacterium
GCCTAGCTCCTGTGAAAAGCGCAGGAGCTGCCACAATCTGAATGGCATTGGGAGGCTGAAGGACGGCGTATCCGTGGCAACCGCCCTGGCGGATATGACTTCGATTGCGCAGCAGTTGGAGCGTCAGTATCCTGACTCGAACCGCGGGCAGGGTGCGAGTGTTGTGGCGCTGTCGGAAGTGATTGTGGGTGACGTTCGGCCGATTCTGCTGACGCTGCTCGCGGGAGCGGGGCTGCTGCTATTGATTGCGTGCGTCAACGTGGCAAGCCTGCTGCTGGTGCGGTCCGAAAGCCGGCGGCGGGAGATCGCGGTGCGGGGTGCGCTTGGTGCGTCGCGTGGCCGGCTGATGCGGCAGTTTGTGACTGAGGGTGTGCTGCTGGTGGCGATCGCGAGCGTGATTGGCTTGACGACTGCCTTCGGCGCGATGCAGCTTTTGTTGCGGCTGTTGAACAAGGACATGATGGCGCGGATGCCATACCTTGCCGGCCTGGGTTTGAACTACCGCGTGCTGGCGTTTGCTCTGGCGGTAGCGGTGCTGGCGTTAGTTGTGTTTTCAGTAACGCCGATTCTGAGGCTGTCGAGGTCGAAGATGCGCGACGACCTGAACGAAGGCTCGCGCGGGAGTGGCGGCACGCTGTGGCGCAGGCTGGGATCGAACCTCGTCGTGCTGGAGCTGGCTATTGCGATGGTCCTGCTGGTGGCCGCAGGGCTGCTGGGGAAGAGCGTTTACCGTCTGCTGCATGTTGACGTGGGCTTCCAGTCGGACCACCTGGCGACGTTCCAGATCGTTGCACCGGAAGCGAATTATGGCAAGGACGAGCAGGCGATCGCGCTCTGGCGCCGGACCATCGACGATGTTTCCAGACTGCCGGGAGTCAAGTCTGTGGCGTTGTCTAGCATGCTGCCGGTCAGTGGGAACGGCGAAACGAACTGGATCCGCATTGAAGGCAAACCATACGACGGCCATCACAACGAGGTCAACGAACGCGAAGTGAGCGCGGGATACTTTGCGACGATCCAGGCGCGATTGTTGCGAGGAAGATATTTCCGCGACGATGAGGATCGTTCAAAGCCGCTGGTCGCGATCATCAATGAGGCCTTCGCGCGCAAATACTTTCCGGGCGAAAATCCCATTGGCCAGAGGATGGGCGATACGGCGCTTTCGCCAAAGTCGATTGTGGAGATTGTGGGTGTAGTTGCCGACGTGCGGGAGGGGACGCTCGATGGGGCGACGTGGCCCTCGGAATACGTTCCCGTGAACCAGAACACGGACACCTTCATGAACCTGGTGGCGCGTACGGCGCAGGACGAGGTGACGCTGCTGCCCGCGATGACGGCGGCAGTCCATGGCATCGATCCGGGGATTGCTACGATGGGCGAGTCGACGATGGCGATGAATATAGCGGACTCGCCTACGGCTTACATGCATCGTTCGTCCGCGTGGCTGATTGGCGGATTTGCGGCGCTGGCGCTGCTGTTGAGCGTGGTTGGGCTGTATGGCGTTGTGGCGTATTCGGTGAGTCAGCGGACGCGGGAGATTGGCGTGCGCATGGCGCTGGGAGCGCAGCGCGGCTCGGTGTATGGGCTGGTGATGCGGGAAGCCGGGAAGCTGACCGGCATGGGTGTAGTGGTGGGGCTGGTGTGCGCGGTCGGAGCGGCGACGTTGATGCGGAAGCTTTTGTTTGGCACGGCAGCATGGGATGTGGCGACGCTCGGGGGTGTGGCGATGGTGCTCGGGGTATCGGCGTTGATGGCGAGTTTTATCCCGGCGCACCGCGCGGCTTCGGTGAATCCGGTAGACGCGCTGCGGGCGGAGTGAGGGGGATTGCTTTCGGCGGGTGTGGTGGGTTATTGTTCGCGGTAGGGCATGCGCACCATATCAATTTCGACGATCGATAGTCGCTCCATGGCGCTGGTGCTTCCGTGCGAGGCTGCCGTGGTTCCGAGTCTGACGCGCCCTGGCCTCTTCGGCGACTAGCTTTCTTTCCAACTCAGCCTGTTGCTGTCCCCGCTTCTGCCGGGGATTTCCGCCTTTCGATTTGCGAGAGGCGTGAACAACCATCCTGGTAACACGATGCACAGGAGAGCGCTATGAGCACGGCCATTCTTGAAGAGAAGGTTGCAAAGCTGTACCCGCAGTTTGTTACGTCGGTCCCCGGGCCTGAGGCTGCGAGGCTTATCGCTGAAGACGAGCGGTTGATGTCTCCAAGCTATACGCGGAGTTATCCGCTGGTCGTGAAGCGCGGGCGTGGATGCTGGATCGAAGACGTCGATGGCAATGAATTTCTGGATTTCACTGCCGGGATTGCGGTGAACTCGACGGGGCACTGTCATCCCGAGGTCGTGAAGGCAATTCAGGACCAGGCTGCGGAGTTGATTCATATGTCCGGGACCGATTTTTATTACGAGCAGATGACGCTGCTGGCGGCGAAGCTTTCGTCCATTGCGCCGATGGCAGGGCCGCACCGTTTTTACTATGGGAACTCGGGCGCGGAGGCTGTCGAGTGCGCTATGAAGCTGGCGCGCTACCACACGAAGCGGCAGAACATTATCAGCTTTGTCGGCAGCTTCCATGGGCGAACGATGGGTGCGCTTTCGCTGACCGCTTCGAAGACGCAGCAAAAGCGGCGGTTCGGGCCGTTCGTGCCGGGCGTGACGCATGTGCCGTATCCAAATGCGTATCGCGGTTGCGAAGGCTCGACGGAAGCGGAGCGCGAGGCGCTGGGGCTGAGTTGCGCGCGGTACATCGAGGAGAAGCTCTTCAAGACGATGCTGCCGCCGGAAGAAGTCGCGGCGATTATTGTGGAGCCGATCCAGGGTGAGGGTGGATACGTGGTGGCGCCCGACAGCTTTCTTCGCGAGATTCGCAGTATCTGCGATCGGCACGGAATCCTGATGATCGTCGATGAGATTCAGTCCGGGGTTGGGCGGACCGGCAAGTGGTGGGCGGTTGAGCACACAGCAGTCGAGCCAGATATTGTCTGTGTGGCGAAGGGCATTGCTTCAGGGATGCCGCTGTCGGTGTGCATGACGAAGGCGCACGTGATGGATTGGGTTCCGGGATCGCATGCGAGCACGTACGGCGGGAATCCGGTCTGCCTTGCGGCAGCGCTGGCTACGTTGAATGTGATTGAGCGCGAGGGGTTGCAGAGTGCGGCGACTGTCGGGTCGGCGATGCTGGAGCGCATGGAGACCTGGGTTGCGAAGTATCCGCACGTCGGCGATGTTCGCGGACGCGGATTGATGCTTGGCGTGGAAATTGTGGGCGATAAAGCTACGCGTGCGCCGGCTGGAGCATTGCGCGATCACATCGTGGACAAGCTGGCGTTCGAGCGCGGTCTGTTGCTGCTGGGATGCGGAGAGACGACGATTCGGCTTTGCCCGGCGCTGATCGTCAGGCAGGAAGAGGCGGATGTGGCGCTGGATATTCTGGAGGAGTGCATCGCGCACGCGGCTTAGCCGATGTCGAAGCTGACTCCCTGGGCTAGCGGCAACTCTGTGCCGTAATTGATGGTGTTGGTGGCGCGGCGCATGTATTGCTTCCAGGCGTCGGAGCCGGATTCGCGGCCCCCGCCAGTTTCCTTTTCGCCGCCGAACGCACCGCCGATTTCAGCGCCGGATGTGCCGATGTTGACGTTGGCAATGCCGCAGTCGGAGCCGGTCGCGGAGAGGAACTGTTCGGCTTCGCGGACGTTCAGCGTGAAGATTGAGGATGACAGGCCGTGGGGAACGTCGTTCTGCATCGCGATGGCGTCGGCGAAATCCGTATAACGCATGACGTAGAGGATGGGCGCGAAGGTTTCGCGCTTGACGATGTCTGTCTGGGTGGGGATTTCGACGAGAGCCGGGCGGACGTAGAAGGCTTCGGGGAATTCCTCCGCGCGGAGGCGTTCGCCGCCTGTGATGCCGGCGCCAGAGTTGCGTGCGGCCTCCAGAGCCTTCTGCATGGCGGCGAAGGAGCGCTCGTCGATGAGTGGGCCTACGAGGGTGCCCGATTCGCGCGGGTCGCCGACGATGACCGACGCATAAGCCTTCTTCAGCTGCGGGATTAGCTTGTCGTAAACGGAGTCGTGGACGATAAGGCGGCGGAGCGTCGTACAGCGTTGGCCTGCCGTGCCCATCGCAGAGAACGCGACTGCGCGGAGGGTGAGGTCGAGGTCAGCGGAGGGGCAAACGATAGCGGCGTTGTTGCCGCCGAGCTCGAGGATGGAGCGGCCAAATTTTGCAGCGACGCGGGGGCCGACGATGCGGCCCATCGCCGTGGAACCCGTCGCGGAGATGAGTGGGATCAGCGGACTGTCGACGAGCTGCTGGCCTACGGAGGCGTCTCCGATGAGGAGTGTGGCGAGGCCGTCAGGAACGCCGCCGAACTTTGCGGCGGCGCGTTCGAAGATGGCCTGGGTTGCGAGCGCCGTGAGGGGCGTCTTTTCGGAGGGCTTCCAGATGACAGAGTTGCCGCAAATCAGCGCCAGCGCGGCGTTCCATGCCCAGACCGCGACGGGAAAGTTGAACGCGGTGATGATGCCGACGACGCCGAGCGGGTGCCAGGTCTCCATCATGCGATGCTGGCTGCGTTCGGACGGCAGCGTGAGGCCGGCGAGCTGGCGCGAGAGGCCTGCGGCGAAGACGCAGATGTCGATCATCTCCTGCACTTCGCCGTGCCCTTCGGTGAGCAGTTTGCCGGATTCGATGGTGACCAGGCGGCCGAGATCCGGCAGTGCGGAGCGAAGTTCTTCGCCGAGGATGCGGACCAGCTCGCCGCGTTTGGGTGCCGGGACTTCGCGCCATTTCAGATGCGCCGTGTGGGCTTTTTGAATGGCGTCGGCTGCGGCTGTGGCCTCAACTGTGGCTAGATGCGCGACGATCTTGCCGGTGAGCGGCGTCTTGACGGGGAACGAACCGCCGGGTGGCAGAACGATGCCGAGGTTCTTGAGGAGTGCGGGGATTTCCTGTTCGAGAGGAGTGGATGCAGTATCGGTCACTGCATGATCCTAGCGCAGTCTCTGGGCAGGATTCCATAGGCCCCGTGGATCAGGATCGCCGCTGCAGGTTCAACTGTTCTTCCTTTTCGATTTTGTCCGCGGCAGCCAGCAGGCGAAGTGCAGCGAAGGTGTCGGTCAACCCCTGACCGATGGCTTTAACCTGCAAGCGATAGTTGAACGGCTCCGTTTTCACTTCGATCTTCGTATGTGTCACTCTGCCCATGCCTCCGGAACATCCGTGTACGGCTGCCTGAATTGCCGCCGTCCATAATACAGTCTCTATCGGCAGAGAGTGGCTAACGGATAGTCTGGCCCACGTTATCGCTTGCGATGTTCCAAACTGGCACAAGGCGCGGGCCGCGGCAAAATGGGTCAGATCACAGAAAGGGTTTCCACCGAACGGGCTACCCGGCGGTCCTTTTCGGCACGCTCAATGTAATGGACGCGTTCGGTCCGGAAAATCGACCATGTCAGATAGACCAGGAGCGTGGCGAGCAGACAGCACGCGGAGCCAGTTGCCATCCACTGGCCGGTTGTCGGGGCGGCATCCGCTGGCAGCGGCGGAAACAGACCTTCCATGAACCAGAAGGCGCCGACGATAGGCAGCGCGATCCATCGCGTTAACTTGTTCTGTTGGGAGAATGCATAGCCGAGGGGCACAAGCAGGAAGACATAGTCGTGGGCCGGATGCGAGATGGCGAAAAGGCTGGCAGTTGCGATGAGGGTGAGGTAGGCACCGTTCGATAGGCGACGACGACTTAGGAAAAGGCCGTAGGCTCCTGAAGCCAGGAGGCCCGCACCGTAGGCGATCGTCTGCCCGGACTTGAAGTTGGGGAGCCAGCGCGCAAGGGCGGCTTCGAGGCCGGTCACCAGGTTCGCGGTGCCGCCACGGAAGGTGAGAGCCGAGACGGAAAAGGGTTCCAAGGCCACTTGAGGGATGGAGCCACCGAGCATCGACCACGTAAGCATGACTGCGAGGACGGCCACTATGGCTGCAATGGTTAGAGTGCGAATATTGTGCTTGAACCACAAGAAGCTCAGCGCGACGGGCGCAAAGCTGTAGTCGGAAAGGCTGAACCCCAGGGCGATTCCGCGGATTGTTGAATGGGTCGCGTGGAAGACGATGCAGAGTAAGACGAGTTCCAAAATACTTGTCTGTCCTAGTTGCAGGGTAGAGCGGAAAGGTGCACTCATCCACAAAAGAAGTAATAGACCGATGCAGGCGAATCGGGAGAGGCCGAATAGATTTTTGAGGAGATAGATTGCGCCGACCGAGAGCAGGATATTGATGACGCACCAGGCTTCAGCCGCGTGCTGAAAGCTTAGCTTTGAAAATGGAAGTATTAATACATAGAACATGTGCAGGTAGCCGGGCTCACTAAAGTGAGAGGCGCCGACTGGCTGACCTTCGAGCGCGGTCTTCCACGGATCGATGCCTTGCCGCAGCAGGCTGGCTCCCCACCACTGGAAGTCTTGACTGGAAGAAATGGCGCCGCGAATACCTGCCTTCAGCGATATTGCCGCCGGGATTGATAACAGAGCGAGCAATATCCAGCGCGAACGCGCAGCAATTTGCTTAAGCTTCGACATTTCGATTTCGAACCTCGTTCTAGTTATCGGCTGGGATCTGCGAATTGATTAGGCGATTCCATGGCGAGATCGAGAGGCATGGGTAACTTGTGCTGTATCAAGTTGGGGCGGCGATGGTTCATTGTGAGGACAAGAGCCCAAAGCGATAGGCCGAGAAGGGCGTCCGTTGCGAGGCTGGCCCATGCCGCCCCGAGCCAGGAGTAGCGCGGAACTAGAAACACATTCAGCGTTACGTTGAGACAGGCTGCAAGGATTTGCGCAATCACTCTCCAGCTCTGTTTGCCCGCGCCCGCGAGAGCATCAGCGGCGCTAAGTTGGAATGTGCGGAAGAAGGGGAGCAGACACAGCCAGCGCAGGGCAGTGACGCTGGAGGCAAAGTCGTTGCCGACCAGGTGGGGAATGACGGGCGCTGCTAGAAAGAGGGCGACTGCGGCGGCGAGTCCTATCGGCGCCGTCCGGCGCAGGAGTTTACGGGCAAAACGTTCGGTTGCGTGCAGGCCTTCTGAGCTGGCGCCGTGGCGGAAGAAGCGTGGAAAAGCGGCGTCGTGAATGGAGCGGATGGGTATTGTGCCAATATCGATGGCGCGATACGCCATGGTGTAGATGCCGTTTGCGGCGTTCATTCCCAGATGGGCGAGCAAGGCCTTGTCGAAGTCGTTGTAAATGGAAATCGCGGAGCCGGAGAGGGCAAAGGCAAAACCTTCGCGCGCCCGCTGGAGCAACAGTCGTGGCCGGAAATGCGGTAGACCGAAGTGCACGGTCACCATGATGAGCCCAGCAAGCGTCGATGCGACGGAGATTGCGAGCAGAGCATTGACCCACGTCGCGGCGCTGGTGTGATGCAGCCTGAGGAGCATCACCACAGCCGATATCATGCGGACGCAGGTTGTCAGCAGGTTGAGTATGGCGGTGTATCTCATCTTTTCGAAAGCCTGGAATACCTGGGCCATTGCGAGTGTGAGTTGACCGCAGATGCAGTCACTTATGGAGAGCATGATGACCATGCGCAACAGCGTGCTGTGGAAGAACCACGGAGAGAGCCCCGCGAATATAAGAACGAATATTGTTCCCAGTGAAAGCATGGAGAG
>CAZZYB010000178.1:0-7655 GCA_964658125.1 uncultured Acetobacteraceae bacterium
CTGTTGCCGAGGTCGATCGGACCGCGCGGCAGGGTGGGAGACATCAGCGGCATGACGCCACCGCCGGCTTTCCAGTTCGGCGCAGGATATTCTTTCTCGCCGGTGAGGTAGGGAAATTCGAGCGGATGCGCGTAGACGGGTACGTCCCACTCGTCGGCAAGATCCTTGGCCGCGCTGACGTGATCGAAGTGCCCGTGGGTTAGGACGATTGCGTTGGGTGCGCGGCCAAAGGTCTCCTCTGCCCAGCTCTTGATGCGGGATGCGGAGAATGGGATCGCCGCATCGATCAAGGTCCACGAGCCGTCGTCGTGCGTGACGCCGAATACGTTTACAAACGCGATCTTCAGCCCAGTTAGACCGGGCGCAATGGCGTCCATCGGGACTACCTGGTTATCGGGGATTTCTACCTTATCCATTGGCTTAACTCCTGGCCACGTTGGATGCAGGATTGGGTGTTTCGCGCTGCGTGAGCTAGCCGGCGCGGCGCTCTTCGAGGATTTCGTCGAGCATTCCGGACAGCGAGCCGGCGCGCGAACGCACGGAGCTTTGCGACTGCGTCATGCTGCCGGCGAGAGAATCGTAGCGCGCGCGGAGGGCTACCAGTTCGTCGGCGATATTGAGCGCGGCGAGCACGGCTACGCGGAGGGAGTCGACGGTCGCACCATGCGCCGAGACCGCACGCATCTTGGCGTCGACTACGTTGGCGAGGCGCTCGATGTGGGCGGAGTCGGTTCCGCGGAGCTGGTAGATCTGGTCGTAGATGTCAACGACGACGGCGCCGCTGCCCTGTGCCGCCATCTCGGCACGGGAGGTTTCTGCTGCGGTCCTCTGTTGCGTTTCGGTCAAAATCCGGCCCCTGTTCCTAAAGCAGTTCGTCCATTTGTGCGAGCATTTTTTCCACGCGCTGGCGTACGGCTTCGCGCTCTTTGGTCAAGGCTTCGACTTCGGTCTGTGCGGAGCCGGCAGCAGCGAGTTTTGCCTGCAGGTCGGCGACTTCGGCCTGCGATGCGGCCAGCTCGGCTTCAACGGCGGCACGGCCTTCGCGCTCTTTGCGGATCATGTCGACCGCACGCAGAACTTTTTGTTCGAGCGCCTGAAACTCATCTACCGTAATCGTTCCCGCACCCGTCGCTACTGCACCCATCGGCTTACTGCCTCCACCATCGAATCAACCCGAAGTATAGCGATTTGCGTAGTGGATATCCGTATGCCAATTCAGAGGGGAACCTAGTTGAGTCCCTCTCTGAAGTCAGGCGCGTTGAGTTCCGCCGAGGTTGGTCAACGTCTGAACAATGCTTTCTGACCAAGTGCCTAGCTCTTCGTCGGTCAGCGTGCGTTCGCTCGATTGGAAGACGACGCGCACCAACGCTGAGTAGTGGCCGGTGCCGACTGCTTTGCCTTTGGGGTCGCGGAAGATTTCTACAGGAGCTGCGCGTTGCATTTCTGCGATGCCCAGGTCCGTGAGCGCGGATGCGATGGCTTCCCACTGCACGGTGTTCGGGAAGACGAATGAGAAGTCGCGCTGCACGGCCTGGAAGCGCGAGAGATCGCGTGAGATGGGTTGGCGCAGTGGGCTCGCCAGCAGCGCCGCGGCGTTGACTTCGGCGAGCACGCAGGTCTGGCGCATCTTGCGGCGCTGGGCTTCGGTGGAGGCGAGTTCGCCGAACCAGGCGACGGGTGCGCCGTTGAGCAGGGCGCGGGCGCCGCGACCGGGCTCGATCCAGAACGGAAGTTGTTGCGCGTCGAAGTTGACCGAGCCGGCGAACTTCGCGAGGAGCGATTCAATAGCGCCTTTTAGCTCGTAGAAGACCGCATCGGCTGCGCTGTGCAGGGAGGTCGGCGTGGCGGCGCCGGTGGCTCCGATGGCGAGGCCTGCTGCTTCATTTACCTGCGCTGTAGAGCCGGTGAAGACGGTGCCCAGTTCGAAGAGGCGCACCTCGCTGACGTCGCGGTGCAGGTTGAGCGCGAGCATGGTCGCCATGCCCGGGAGCAGAGATGGGCGCAGCATTCCGGCTTCTTCGCTGAGCGGATTGCCCATGGCCACGGCGCCGGCTTTGGCGTCGCCGAAGGACTCCGCCTCTGCGGCTGAGACGAAGGTGCTCGATACGGCTTCGGTGTAGCCGAGTGCACGCAGGGTCTCGCGGAGGGCGATCTCCTGCTCGTTGTGTGCGAGCTCGATGACTGTGCCCGTGAAGGACGGCAGCGTGTCCGCGAATTTGTTGTAGCCGTAGACGCGGGCAACTTCTTCGACTAGGTCGATCTCGCGTTCGAGGTCGAGCCGCCAGCTTGGGAGCTTCACTTCGTACATGCCGTGCCCGGCGGGCGCGAGATTGCAACCCAGCGCCGTGAGGAAGCGTTCGACAACCTGCGCGGAGATTCCGTTGCCATCGAGCGTGGTGCCGAGGTGGCGTTGGACTTCGCTTACGTTGAGGTGAATGGGCGCGCGGTTCGCGGTTTTTGCGGCCATTGCCGGAATGATGATGTCGACGAGCGGGCCGGTGACTTCACCACCACATTGCTCGACGACGAGGCGCGTGACGATGTTGTTGGCAAGCGGGGCGGCGGCGAAATCGGCTCCACGCTCGAAGCGATGCGAGGCGTCGGTGTGCAGGCCATGACGGCGGGAGCTGGCGCGGATGGCGGCGGGATCGAACCACGCGGCTTCGACGAGGATGTTCTTTGTTTCGTCGGTGACGCGTGAGTCCCATCCACCCATGACGCCGGCGAGGCCGAGCGCCTTCTTCTCATCGGCTACAACGAGGTCTTGGGCGACCAGAGTGCGTTCGGTGCCGTCGAGCAGCGTGAGTTTCTCGCCCGCGTGGGCACGACGGACTACGATGCCGCCTTGGATCTTGTCGAGGTCGAAGACATGCGTTGGCTGGCCCATGGCTAGCCAGCAGAAGTTGGTGACGTCGACCGGAGCGGAAATTTGTTTCTGGTCAAGCGCGGCGAAGTAGTGGGCGATTGCGCCTGTCGATGGGCCAATGGTGACGCCGCGAATGATGCGCGCGGTGAAGCGTCCGCACAGATCCTTTGCTTCGATGCATACGGGGAATCCTTCACCCGGCTGCGCTTCGTGGATCGGTTCAGCGGCAGCGAGAGGCTGCAGGGGGACGCCGTAAATTGTCGCGGCTTCGCGTGCGACGCCATAGTGGTTCATCGCGTCGACGCGATTGGTGGTGATGTCCATCTCGAAGCGCGTGCCGCCCGTGACCGCGAATTCGCCTTCAACGGCGATGCCGCGCAGGGTGAGGTCTTCGGCTAGTTGCCGGTCGTCAACGGAAAGTTCGGGCAGATAGGAGCGCAGCCACGGAGTAAGGATGTTCATGCCAACTGTGTGCTTTCTTTCAGAGGAATTTCGTCGCCCGGTGGAATTTGGGGCATCGTTTAGATTGTCGCAGGGAACGGGGTCGGCGGTGGTTCAACGAGTCGCCGCGAAGGTGCTCCCGGGCAGGAACGTCGGATGTTCCGGCGCGTTCGCGATGGTTTCGACAAGGTTGTAGAAGAACTGATCGAACTTGGCGGCGGCATCGAAGTCGACCGGCTGGGTGAGGTCGTCCTGAGGACGGTGGTAGCGGACCTGGTACCACTCGCGGTAGCGGCGCTCGGCGTCCGTGCCGGGATCGTAACCAAAGACGAAGCTGATGGCGGGGACGTTGATGCGGAGGAATGGGTACTGATCGGCGCGGCGCAGGAGGCCCCGCTCGGGCTCGCGGTCGGGACGGATTTCGATGTGCATCGGCGCGGCGACCGAGCGGGCGGTGGCGCCGAGGGTCGACTCCTCGACCGCGATGGCAGTGAGGATGTTGAGCGGAAAGAGCGGGCGAAGCTGGTCGAGATTGACGTCGGCGACGAGCGCTTGCCTCGCGACGGTGGGGTGATCGACGAACCAGTTCGAACCCAGCAGACCCTTCTCTTCGCCCGTGAAGGCGCAGAAGAGGATGGAGCGCTTCGGACGTGGGAGCTTGCCTGCCTTTATGTCGTCGGCCATCTGGATCAGTAGCGCGACGTAGGCTGCATCGTCGAGCGTGCCGTTGTAGAGCTTGTCGCCCGCAACTGCTGTGCCGTAGCCGTAGCCGTCGAGATGCGCGGCGATGACGACGTACTCGTCTTTGAGTTTGGGGTCCGAGCCGGGCAGCACTGCGAGCACGTTGGGCGAACTCAGGTCGCGCTCCTGGGTATGCAGCTTTACTGAAAGCTTTCCGGGAACATCGAAGCTGGGCAACGGCAGTTTGGCAGCCGCGGCCATGAGGTATGCGCCGGGCTCGTGCTGCTGGCTTGCGATGAGCTTCGAAAATGCCAGGGGGCTGATGCGCAGCGTGAGGAACGGCTGCGTGCTGGTGGGGCGGCGCGGAGCTTCAGCCGACGTAAGGGTTACCGAGCGCGCATACGCTTCAGGCCAGCGCTGCGGCTCGACGATGAATGCTGGATCGTCGACATTGAGAATGCCAAGCGCGCGACCTGCGCGAACATTGGAGAGCCTCTCCGCTGGAGAGGAAAGGCCGGGGCGTCGCGCGCCGTAGCAGATCACAAACTTGCCTGCGATGTCCGCTGTAGCGTCCTTGCCGCAGTAGCCGCGAAAGGTGATCGGGCCGGAGAGCGGCTCGGATGCAGTCGGAACGACGGTGACTTCCTGTAGAAAGTCGAGTGCAAAGCCGCCGCGGGGACGCTCGACCGTGAAGCTCGTGCCGTCGGGCTGAACCGCGATTTCGTGCATCGGAACAGCCTGGAAGTAGGTCCCGCCCTCTCCGGCAGGAGTGAGGCCCGCAGCTTTGAAGCGCGCGGCAACGTAGACGGCGGCGCGGTGATAGGCGTCGGTGCCGGTATCGCGGCCTTCCATGCTGTTGCCGGAGAGCGCTTCGGTGGTGTGCCACCAGGCTTTTGTGTCGGCGTCGCTGATTTCTTTGTCGCGCGGGTGCTGCGCGGCGCATGTGCTCGCCATGAGCAGGAGCCATGCGATGCGGCGCGTCATGCGAACTGCTCGAGGAAACGCATGTCGCCCGAGTAGAGCAGGCCGATGTCGGAGATGCCGTACTTCATCATGGCGATGCGGTCGACGCCCATGCCGAAAGCGAAGCCGCTGATTTTGCGGGTGTCGTAGAGCGGGTCGCGGCCTAGCTCGATGCGGCGCTGGTTGACGGCTTCGAAGACGGCGGGGTCGACCATGCCGCAGCCGAGCAGCTCGATCCAACCGGAGTGCTTGCACTTGCGGCAGCCTTTGCCGCCGCAGAAGATGCAGGAGATTTGCACGTCGGCACTGGGTTCGGTGAACGGGAAGAAGGAGGGAAAGAACCGCGTCTTGACCGCGGAGCCGAAGAAGGCTTTCATGGCGTGGTCGAGCGTGCCTTTGAGGTCCGAGAAGGTGATGTCGTCGCCGACGCAGAGGCCTTCGACCTGGTGGAAGACTGGCGAATGGGTGGCGTCGGCCGCCTCATTGCGGTGCACCTTGCCCGGAATGACGATGCGGAGGGGCGGAGGCTGCTCCAGCATGGTGCGGATCTGGACCGGCGACGTATGCGTGCGCAGCAGCAGCCGCTCGCGGAGCGGCTTGCTTTCCTGATTGGCGAGAACGAGGGTGTCCTGCGTGTCGCGGGCGGGATGGTTGGGTGGGAAGTTCAGGCTTTCGAAGTTGTTGAAGTCGTTTTCGACCTCCGGGCCGAGACCGACGGAGTAGCCCATGCGCTGAAAGACCGAGACGATTTCAGCCATGGTCTTGATCAGCGGATGCTCGGCACCGATGCGGCGGTTGATGCCGGGGAGAGTGACGTCGAGTGCGCCGATGGTTCGAGCTTCCGAGTCTCCGATAGCTGCGCGCTGCTCTTCGACGAGCGCCTTGAGCTTATTGAAGCGGATGCCGAGGGATTTCTTCGCTTCCACGGGCGCTGACTTCAGCCAGGCCGCACTGATCTGTCCGAGGCGGCCCTGCTTGCGGCCGAGCCAGTGGAGACGGAAGGCTTCGATGGCTTCGTCGTTGCGAAGGGTCTTTGCCTGCTCCTGCACTTCGGTCGTCAGGGCCGCGAAGGCCTGGTTGAGTTCCTGTTCATCGAAGGTGGAAAGTTCGGGGATTGCTGAGGTCATGGCGTTGAATCTTCAGGATAAACGACTGGGACTACCGGCGCCCTACAGCGCCCACCAGATCACCGCAGCCATCAGCACTCCGAGTAGCAGGCTTCTGCGGTCGGTGATGGCGAAGACTACCGGGTCGTCGTGCATTTCGCCGCGGCTGGCGAGCATCCAGACCTGGCTTAGCCACAGGAGCAGTACGGGCACCATCAGCCAGAGGCGGATGGGGCTGTGGTAGAGCGTGTTGGTCTTGGGGTCGTTGATATAGAGCGTCATGACCACGACGGCAGCGTATGCCGCACCGGTACCGAGCGCGCGAAGCTGTTCAAGGTCGCTGACGAAGTAGCCGCGGCCGTTGGAGACCGCGGCGCCGCGCTCGCGCAGGCTTTCGAGTTCGCTGAAGCGTTTGACGAAGGCTAGCGACAGGAAGAAGAAGACGCTGAAGCCGGCTAACCAAGCGGTGACGGGAACTCCCGTGGCGGCGCTGCCGGCGAGGATGCGGACGGTGTAAAGGCCGCTCAGCACAAAGACGTCCAGCAGCAACGTGCGTTTGAGATATAGCGAGTACGTCAGGGTGGTGACTGTGTAAAGTGCCAGCCACCACAGAAACTTGTGGGGCCGTTGCAGCGGCACCGCTCCCGGAATGTGAGCGGCGATAGAGGGCAGTGCGAAAGCGAGCGAGAACGAGATGGTCACCAGCAGGACCACGGCCACGGTACCGGTAATCGCCGAAATGTCTCCTGCGGCGAAGGGTCTTAGCCGCTTTCGGGGATGCCGGCGGTCGGTCTCTATGTCCAGCAGATCGTTGAGGATGTAGGTGCCGGATGCGCACAGGCCGAAGCTGATGAAAGCAGTCAGCGCCTGCACGAGGGTGCCGAGCTTCCAGGCGTGGGCCAGCAGCATGGGCACGAAGATGAGTGTGTTCTTGGCCCATTGGTGCAGGCGGATGGCGCGCAGCCAGGCTTTCAGCGGCGAGGTGCGGTCTTCGAACACCTGCACCGCCACAGTCCCGTCCTTGCGCATGGCGGAAGTAAGCGAGCCGAAGGGGTTGGCGACCATGGGGGATTTGCAGTTGGCCAGCAGCACGCGGTCGGGCAGAGCGTTGCCGATGTAGCAGAAATGCTCCCCAAAGCGCTGGCGGAAGGCGGCCAGTTTGTTGCCGCCCGCGAGGTTGGTGGCTCCGTCGGACGCAAGAACTCCGGCGAAGATTCCCAGGTGCGCCGCGACTCTTTCAGCCAGCATGGTGTCGGCGGCGGTGGCCAGGTAAAGCTGTTTCCCCTGGCCATGTTGTATGCGGAGCCACTCCAGGAGGGGCCGGTTGAAGGGGAGGTGCTCGACGTCGAGCGTTACAGCCGAGGTGACGCGGCGTTTGAACGCGGCGCGGCCCTGGGCGATCCAGCCGGGAATTTTCATTAGTTCGCGGGGGTGCTGGCGGGCCAGCGCCAACACGCTGTCGATGAGGGTGTCGGATTTGACGAGCGTTCCGTCGAGATCGACGCAGATCGCGAGGGGCGGGTCTGCGACGGATTCCGTCATGTACTCGACATCGGACTTGGTTGCTTCCACTTCGGATCTCCATAGCTCAAGTTGTT
>CAZZYB010000179.1:0-7650 GCA_964658125.1 uncultured Acetobacteraceae bacterium
AAGACGACGATGTGATCCATAAGGCCGTGCAGGATATGTATCTGCTCGACGCGGCAAATCGCCGGCTCTCCAACCTCTTCCTCCCCAAGAAACTGGACAGGTATCTCTCGAAGTGGGTTGGCAAGGGCATCTACAACGCAGTTTTCGACAACGTGGAGGACAGCCTCTCCCTCGCGCGGCTTCAATGCTTCGACTTCCAGGGAGTGAACAACGAGCAGTATGCCGACCTGATTGAACCGCTGATGGTTTGGTTGCTACGGCGCATCAATGACGTTCTCTACAACCCTGCTAATCTCGGTGTCCCAAAGCACATCCTGATCGAAGAGATCTTCTCTTCGATGAAGAACAAGCAATTGCTTGACGGCGCGCTCGCGTCTATCAAGACCGTCCGCAAGAACCTCGGCGGCGTGACCATGATCGGCCAGTCCGCCGATGACTTGGGCGCTAACGCCGACAGCATCGTGAATTCCTGCACATCGTTTCTCTTCCTGAAGGATGCGACGTTCAACCGGAAACGCTACGCCGAGCTTTTCAAGATGAACGAGCAGCAACTTGCTCTCTTCGAGAGCTTGCAGGACCGCGAAGGACTTTACATGCGTCGCGATGGGCTGACGAAGGTCGTCACCCTGAATCTGGACAGCCGCAGCTACGCAACATTTTCGACCAAGCCTAAGGACCGTGTGCGCCGGACGAAGCTTATCGAGAAGTACGGACTCTCTGAGGGCATCTCTCGTTTTGCCCAGGGCGAGGCTGTGTAACCCGTTTCTCCACTTCACAACCAAAGGGCCCCCATGAAACCGTCAACCGTCTTCACCGTTACGTCTCTTCTTTCCATCATCTGTGGCGTTTCCCAGGCATCGCCGACGACCACGCCGCGCCATCTTGAGCCGAACGCGCCGCGTTCCGTCACCGTCTCCGAGGCACAGACGCCGCCGCTCATACGGACGGGTCTGTTGCAATCGACGCTCATCCTGCTTCCCGCCGAAGAGAAGATCGCCACCGTGTTCGGCGGCGACACGGTGGATTGGGTCTTCGATGCCGGTCACGTTGCAAGTCGGTTTATTAGCGTGAAGCCGAAGATGGCGAATACGACGACCGACATCCATATTGTCTCGGACCATGGTAACGAGTACACCCTTCAGTTGCAGGAGATCTCGAATGACGCGGACGTTCACTTCGATTCCAAAGTGTTCATTCTCCCCGGCGACAAAGCAGCCAAAGACAGGCTGACGGACCTGCCAGTCTTTGTGCCCGCCGCAGAGTTGGAGAAGGCAAAACAGGAGGCAGCTACGGCCAAGGCTGCGCAAGCTGAGGAAATCAAAGCCCGGGAAACGAAGGCAGAGAACTACAGGAGCCAGTATCCAGGCAGCCTTCACTTCGACTATGCGTGGAATTTGAAGAAGGGGAGAGAGCTAGGTTTGCAGCAAATCTGGCACGACGACAAGTTCACTTACCTCCGTGGTCAGTTTCAAGAGACGCCGGCCCTCTACGAGTTAAAGGACGGCAAGGGATCCCTTATCAACTTCGACTACAACGCCGGCCTCTACACCGTTCCCAAGCAACTCGACAATGGATATCTGGCCATCGGTAAGAAGCGCGTGGAGTTCCACCGCAGCGAGGAGAAGAACTAGCCATGCCGGAACTCACTCAGACCCCAGCCGCTACAGTACCGCCCCAACGTGAAGCCGTCGGGCCGGTGAAGAAGAGCACACCCGTCGTGATCGCGCTGATTGCGATCGTAGCGTTGATCGGTATTGCGAACATATCCAGCCTTGTTAGCGGAAAGAAGAAGGGCGCACCGACGAGCGCATTGCCGATGCGTCCCTCAACTGCAAACGCACACCAAGTGTCGAGCTTCGAGAGCATGCAGCAGATCCAAACCCGTAAGGACGCCGACGACCGGCAACGCCAACAGGAACTTGCGGCCGAGATGCAGCAACTCCAACAGCAAGAGGCGATACCCGGTCCAGAAGCGGACGGAACGCCGAAGATGACCGCTGCGCAACGGTCGGCCATCTACGGCGACAGCCAGAATGCACCGAAGCAGACCTCCAACGTGTCGCAAGCTCAGGCAGAGGCCAAGCAAAAGGTTCTGGAAAGGGAGAAGCTCCATCAGGACGCCTTGAACAGCGATACGGTGGCCGTCGATTTTGGGCATCCGACGACCGCCGTCGCCCCCAGCGGAGGACAGACTCCAACCACAACGGTTCTTGGGGAACGCCAGGATATCTCACCCACGGCTTCTGCGGAAACGACGGCCTCCGGTCCATCCGCAGTCTCAGCGGTTGCACAGGAGCGCAAGGCGACGGCAAAAAACAACCCGATGAGTCCCTATGACTTCGATGGATATCAGGGAAAGCTGTACCGGGTATTTGAGGGGACCGTTCTAGAAGGAGTAGTCACAAACCACATCGACGGCGGGCTGACGGGGCCCATCCTCATCATGCTGACGACCGACTACTACTCCCACGACCATCAGCAGCTTCTCATGCCTCAAGGCACACGTTTGATCGGCACCGTGCAGAGTGTCGGCAATGCCCAGCAAAGGAAGATGTTTGTGACCTTCCATCGGGCTGTATGCCCGGATGGCTTCTCACTTGAGCTAGATAAGTACGTCGGTCTTGATCCGCTGGGAACCACCGGCCTCGCCACGAAGGTTGACCACGGATATCTCCAGGCATTCGCTGCTGCTGCGGCTGTGGGGGGACTAGGCGGACTGGCGCAGATTGGCAACAGCGGCAGTGTCCTTTCTTCATCAACCCAAATAAGGAACGGCATCTCGGAGCAGTCCGCGAACGAAGCCGAACAAATCCTCAATCACTTCCTCAATCGATTGCCAGTGATCACGCTCAAGGAAGGATCTCGTGCGCGCGTGTACATCGGCACGGACATCCTGATCCCTTCCTATGCGGACCATCGCGTCGATCCAACACTGTAAGCAGTAGCGTTCCGGGAGACATACATGAAGGCCCGTGTTCCCAAAGTCGCGCTTTCCCTTTTCCTAGCCGTCCCCGCGAGCTATGGAACCGCGCGGATTTTGCAGGCAGGATGCCTTGACCACGCGATGGAGGCTGCCTTGTTCTATGGCAAATTGCCGGCCCGTATCAGCGATGCCGTGACCAACTTAAAAACGCTTCCGGAGCGAATGAACCCGACCCGCTCTGAGTGCAACTAACCCTCCAACCAATAGGAGCCACTATGAAGTTCAACCTCACAAAACGAAGGAAGTACCTGCTTGCGGGCGGGCTGCTTCTGGCAACGGCAACACCGAGCTTCGCGCTTTTCGGAATAGGAGACATCGTCTTCGATCCAACGAGCTACGCAAGCCTTGTCTCCCAACTTACGACTCTTCAGACGCAGTACAACATGCTGAAGAACAACATCACGCACTTCTCGGTCAAGCAGCAATGGCAAACGACGCTCACCGCACTCAAGAACGCGAATGTGGCGAATATGTTCGGCGAGACCGCAGGGATCAACATCGCCCTCAACAGCAATTCGCCGAGTGGATCAGTGACGGCCTGGAAGAAGACGACGGTTCCGGTCAGCAGCGGAACGGCCACCTACCTCCAAGGTCAGACGGTCGGTAACAGCGCCCAACTCTCGCAGCTTGCCATGATCGAGATGTCCGATTCAGTCTCGCCCGACTGCCTCACGGCAGTTGGACAGTACCGGGCAGGTCGCAGTCAGAACGGAGTCGCCAGCACCTCCCTCACGCAACAACAGTTCGACACCACGTCGGCCACGAACAGTGAGGTTCAGCAGTTGAACCTTCTGAACGCAGCCCAGGCCCAACAGTTGACCGAGATGCAGTCGCAAGCTGCTATGCACGTTTGTCTTGCGTCTCAGATGACCGTTGCCAACATGCAGCAGCGAAATGCGGCAGCGGCGGACCTGAACACGGCGGCAGCTGTACAACAGCAACGAGCGGCAAACAACACCAGTGCGGCCAACGAAGGCAGCACATGGGCGACGTACCTGCCCTAATTCGGGGAACCATGCTGAATGCAATCAATACGAAGATTCTCCTTGCAATCCTTGCGGCACTGACCGTCATAGGCGGTGCCGTTCTTTATCAACGGGAGCAAGCGGAGAAGACAGCCGCAGCAGCTTCACGAGCAGCGGCAATTCTTCAGCAACAGCAGAAAGAAGCCGCAGAACAAAACAAAGAAGACGAGGCCTTTCGGAGCAGGGTTGAAGCGGAAAAGAAGCGTCATAGCTCCGCCGCCGCGCATGAAGGCAAAACCTGGAAGACCTATATCCCGTAACCCAGAATCAGAACCAAGAGAGAGAATCCGCTATGTCTTCCATCGTCGTGTTAGCCCAAGCCCTTCCCAGTACCAGTTCTGGTGTTGATTGGCTGTACCAGTTCACCAACAACTTGACCAACCTGACGACACAGAATGGCGGGGCGCTGACTCAACTCGGAATGACGGAATTAGCCTGCATTTCGTTCTTTATGCTCGTCAGCATGGTCGTAAACTGGCAGACCTCGACAATGACGTTCCGTCTGCATCATCACCCGATTCAAGTGGGCGATCTGACCAAGTTTTTGCTTCAACTCATCATTTGCTGCCTCTTGGAAACCTACTGGGTCAATCCGTTCCCCGGCGCAAGCTTCGGCATCAATCACTTCTTTTCCTACATCGCCCAGGCGATGGTGGCGGCCTTCGATCAAAGCTCTCTCGACTCGCTCCTTCAATTGCTCAAGACTGCCGGCGACCAGACGGCAATGCCTTCGTTTACCGCACCAGTTCAGATCCTCTGCTATTTCCTTGTTCAAATTCTTCTTGGGTTGGCCTCGGCCATCCTCTTTCTTATCAACTGCAGTGCGTTCATCCTCTACGGCGTGACGGCGTTGTTCGGACCGATTTTTATACCGTTGCTGATGACCAGGACGTTCCGTGCGAAGTTCTTCCACTTTCTGGATGTCCTTATCAGCTTTGCAATGATCCGAGCCGTTGCCGCAGCTTTCATTTTCGTCTGGGCGGGGTTCATGAACGCCTTCATTCAGCAGACATTCAATGGCAACTATTCGATCGAGATGTGGCTTGCCAATTTGATCCCTTGCGTCATGGTTTTCATCGCTTTCATCATCAATATGCTCTTCATTCCAAGCATGACTCAGGCAATCTTTGGAGGTGCTGCTGGCATGGCAGAAAGCATCACAAAGGTAATTGGAACCGCCTCCTCAATTGGAGGGGCAGCAGGGGGAGCATAGGACAATGTTTCGCTATGTATTGCAGGTCGCTTTCATCCGTCGTGTTCTAAAGTTCCGCTTCATTCGGTTCACCTTAATGATGGTGTTTGCCGGTGCTTTGATAGCGGGCTTGATTTACGTATCCATAGTCTTCCACGCTCTCATTGAAAGGAATTCGGCCCCTCATGTCCAGCACAACTCTAGCCAATGACGTTCGACTGACACCGGAGCAAGCGCTCCTCACCGATGAGATCGGTAACGAGGTTTATGCCTCGCACTATGCAGAACGGAAAGTCAGCCGTTTCGTGATCGGAACGCAGACCGTTCTTCTCATCGGAGCATTTGGTTTGATCTTCTCCCTCGCGCATCGACCGATCGCGAATCGCTATATCCGCATCGACGAGATGGGACGTGCCCAAGCCATCGCCTATACAGACCTAAATTACAGCCCTCGCGAGGGCGAGGTACGGACGTATCTGACAGATTGGGCGAACTATCGCTACACCCTGAGCCGCGACACCATCGGCAAGAAGTACCCGCTCAATTATTACTTCCTATCCCAGACTCTTTCGTCGCAGTTGATGGGCCAGGACAATCAGAATCACTTTGTCTCCCAGGTGATCGGGGGACAGGTCGAGCAGAGCGATGTGGAGGTCAAGAACGTCACCATTACGACCATGTCGGATGAGACGGTACAAGGTGCAACCATCTCTCGGGGAACGGCGCTTGTCACCATCGACAAGCTCTACTCTGCACGCAATTCCCACGAGCCACGGACCGAGCATTGGCTTCTGAGTGTGACCTACTACCTGAACCCTAAGCAAGTGAGCGATCAGGCCCGCGTCTTCCCGCAGTTCGAGACGATCAATCCGTTGGGACTGACCATTACGGAATTCCACGAGAACCGGATGTCTGTTGACCCCATCGCGCCCGGTTCCAGCGCTCCAGTCGCTTCACTTGCTCAGCAGCCTGTGACAGGAGGAACGCGATGAGCTACCAACTTATTCTCCCGTTCTTTCCGGAAGAACTGCGCGAGTTGTTGCTCGACCCCTCCATCTCGGACTTGATGATCAATGGGACGACTGGCGTATATGCCGATCGCTCGGGCGTCGTGCAACATATTCCTCTGTCCGAGCCGTACACAAATGAACGGCTACAAGCGGCAATCGAGCGTGTTGCGCGGATTCTCGGCCAGGACCTTACGACTCAGAATCCCATCCTGAACACCCGCCTTCCGGATGGCTCCCGTGTCGCCGTCGTCGGTGCGCCCTCGTCCATCAATGGCCCGACGCTCACTATCCGCAAGTTCAATCGCTGGTACACGTCGGATGAACTGATCGGTTCGGGCAGTATGCCAGCCAGCGTAAGGGACAAGGTTGTCGAGATGATTGGCGATAAGAAGAATGGCATCATCAGCGGCGGAACCGGGTCAGGCAAGACGACTCTGATGAAAGCGTTCCTTGACCACATTCCACAGGACGAACGGCTCCTCATCATCGAGCAACCGGCTGAGCTGAAGATTGCCCACAAGAATGCCATTCGCTGGGAAGCGGTGGAGGAGATTCCGGGCCAGGTGGCCATCACATCCAGCGAGCTTCTAGCCGCCGCTCTTCGCCACCGTCCTGACCGTATCATCATGGGCGAAATCCGCAACGAATGCGGCTATGACTTGCTCCAAGCCATGAACACCGGCCACGGCGGAACGCTCTCCACAATCCACGCGAAGTCCGCGTGTGATGCGCTCAACCGCCTCGCTAATCTTGCTCTAAGTGCCAGACCGAATCTAAATCACGCTTTCATGCGGTCGGAGACCGCAGAAGCGATCGACTTCGTGCTCTATTGCGAGCGCGACCATACAGGCCGGCGTCGCGTGCGCGAGTTGATTACAGTCACCGGCTATAGCCATGCAGACCAAAGCTTCCAGACCGAGGAGGTCTACCGCGCCTCCGCAGCCTAACGCCCAGTCCAAACGCTAGAGAACCCAACCCGTATCCGAGGTCTTACCGATGCTCCCTCATGCTCCCAACCCGGCGGCACAGCCCCACCTGTCTCTAAACGCATTCAGCATACCGTCCCTGAGCTGCGAAGAGCGCAACGGCAGTGGCGAACGGCCATCCTTTCTTGGCGCTCTAGCCAGCGATGTTTGCTGCGGTTTGGGCGAACATTCGCAGCCGACTAGCGAGAGTGTGACTTCGGTCCCGTGTGTTTCTTCCGTTCCGTATCCCGCCTTTTGCACGGTCACTGCTTCGGGGCCAAACCGGCGCCCTGCGGCTCGGCGTCGTTCTGCTTTGGCTTCGCCACCCTTTCAGGGTCTCGGTTCCTCCCAGAACAAGTTTGTAAACGCGCGGCAAATGCGCCGCACAAACTTCTTCCGGGCCCCACCAAGAAAGCACTCCTTGGCACTTGGGAGCCGGGCCCACTTCGCTTATTAGTGACCCGAGCAAGATCGG
>CAZZYB010000180.1:0-2728 GCA_964658125.1 uncultured Acetobacteraceae bacterium
GGCGGCCGCGAATGCGACCAGGCGCGGCTCGTCCATGCCGAGATGGTGGACGCCGTGCAGCACGATCAGTGCGGGTGCATTGGGATGGCGCGTGGGAGTGTAGAGCCGCATACGCAGCGGGCCGTTGCCCGTGCGGATCGTGATTTCGCGCGTGGTGACGGGCTCGTTCGCGACCGGGCGGATGAGGGCGGGAACCTTCTGATTGGCGACGAGGTCGAGGACGGCGACGGCTTCAAGGTGTGTTCGGACGAACGGCCACGCGATGGCGGCGAGCGTGGCGAGGTTGAAAAGGACCACAGCCCCGGAGATCCAGGGCTTGCGCGCCGCGGCCTCGCGTCTGCTTCTCAGGAGATGAACGAGACGGTCGAGAGTGCCGGGCTGGTCGGGGATGGGCACGTTGATCAAAGAGCTTAGCGGCGGAGAAGGACGACATCGATCGCCAGCAGCGCGACGGCGATCAAGGTAACGCAAAGCAGCAGCGTGGCGATTCGGTCGAGGCGGCGTTCGAGATGCGTGATGCGCGCTTCGACGGACTCCGCAGCAGCGCGGGCGGCGCGGGCTTCGACCGAAATCTCGGCGAGCTTCTCGCTCTGATCATTGAGCTGGCGGTAGAGCCCCGCGTGCGAGGACGTCACCTGTCCGAGATCGCCGCGGAGGCCTTCCGCCATGGCTTCCATCGCCCTGCGGTTGGCCTCCTCACCAGCCGTCTTGGACTGGAAAAACTTGTCAGCCATCGGCAGGAGCCGGGCGGCGTGAGGAGCTAGTTCAATGAGCTGCGCGAGTGCTCTGGGCCACATAGGGTGATTGTAGAGCTACTCGGCCAGGACGACCGCAGAGTGCGCGAAACGGCGCTTGCGGCGGTGCTCGAGGATCAGCGCAATGATCGTCGTCAGCAGGATGGCTGTGACAATTGCCTGCGACCAGACGCAGTAGATACACCATTTCTGAATCACAAACGCCTCGAGATAGCTGAGGAACGCGGCGAACGCAAAGCCTATCTCCGCAGCCTGCAGCGTCAGCCAGAGACGGTTGGCCAGCGCGAGAATGCCAATCAGTGCGTATCCTATGATGCCCAGCGTGGCCACGGGCAGGTGGAACTTGCGCGACCCTGGATCTTCGTCGAACGAACTGGGAGGGAAAACGGCGAAACGCGAGTGGTTCACAGCACCACAGTCCCAGTTGGCCGTTACGGCGCAGGGCGGGATGGCGGAGGGGTCTTCCATGTGCACTCGCAGCGCGAGTGAAGAAACAACAATTCCAGCAACAGCAAGCAGAGCGATGAGAAAGCGCATGTCTGAAATTATTGTATGCGGATTGGCCGCATTCACACAGGAGAGTCAGCGAACACCGTAAAATGGATGCGATGAATTCTCCAACTACGGCGCCAGGACGGAGTATTCCATCGCTCGATGGTCTGCGTACCCTGTCTGTCTGCATGGTGCTTTCGGGTCATCTGTACGGCACGGTCCACTATCCAAAAAACTCCCTGACGTCGGCGATTTCGCACACCGCGCATCTGGGCGTGCAGATATTTTTCGTCATCTCGGGATTTCTGATTACGTCGCTGTTGGTCAAAGAGAAGGAACAGACGGGCCGGATCGACTTCTTGCGTTTCTATATACGGCGCACGTTACGTATCTTTCCCGCGGCATTTTTCTACATCACCGTGGTAGCCGTTCTCGCCCACCCCGGTTATCTCTGGTACGCCTACACCTACACCATGTGCTACGCGTCGCAAGCGCGGCCCTGGTTACTCGGGCATCTCTGGTCCTTGAGCGTGGAAGAGCAGTTCTACCTGCTATGGCCTGCCGTGCTGATGATTAGCTACCGCTACCGTTTCCGGGTAGGACTCGTGGTTCTTTATGTAGCTTCCCTGGCTCGGTTCCTGTTTTGGCGAGCGGGGTTGCACGAGATCGACGAGTATTTTCCGGCCGTCATGGACAACATGATGATGGGATGCCTGCTGGCGTTCTCGGTCGGATGGCTGCGCCAAAAGGCGGCCTGGCTAAAACATTGGGCCACCTTTACGGTGCTGGGCGTGCTTACACTCCTGAGCCCGCACCTTCTTCCGAGGGTGCGTCTTCAGATATTCGCGGGCGGTCTTGTCCCGCTGATTATCGCGCTTTTCATCTTCTCGGCCATCGAGCGTGCGGACTGGTTTCTCAACAACCGCCTGACGGCGTTCGTGGGGGTGTTGAGCTACTCGCTTTATCTCTGGCAGCAGGTGTTCTTGAACCGCGGTTCGTTGCACTGGTGGACACAGTTTCCTGTGAATGTCGGTTTTGCGTTCTTCTGTGCGCTCGTCTCGTACCACTTCGTCGAGCGGCCATTCTTGAAATTCTTCCATGGGCCCAGGCTTCACCAGCCCTTCGTTCCGGCGACGAATTCTCCTCGAGCGACTGCCGGGGAGTTGTGACCAAAGAACATCAGCTTCCGTAAGTCGGCGAATTAGAGAAGCGGCGTCAGATCGCCGTTCTGGTCGCGCGTCCATGTACCAAGAAAGCGAGTTTTCCCGCACTTGAGGCAAGTATGAGAGAGTTCGCCGGTCCACGGGCCATGCAGAGGAGCGTTCGGTTGTCCCCAGGAGTGAAAAGGCCACCAGCTTGATTTACATGCCATGTTATGATTCCCACAACGGGAATCATAACTTTATCATGTGGAGCGATTCCGGTGCTAGGCCGTGTTCTCGCGTAATCTGGTTGACCCCGTAAATAAGAAGGGCAGCAGC
>CAZZYB010000180.1:2738-7650 GCA_964658125.1 uncultured Acetobacteraceae bacterium
TTACGGTTAGATCACTGGGGCTTGGTGAGGATACCCAGCGACTTCAGCGGCCATGTGGGAGCGGCTATGCCGATCGCCTGGCTCACCGTACCCGAACCGGCAGCGGAGAACCACACAGAGCCGCTCGCGTCGATTGAGACCGACCGAATGCCAGTGTAGGGGGACGATGTGCAGGTGGTGTTGCTGGTCGTTGCAGGGAAGGTGCAAGGCGTCAGACTTACCACGCCGCCTACGGTCTGGAACTTCACCAAAGTGGTGGAGGCGCCTGCCCAAACGGTGCCCGCGCCGTCCGACTCGTTGTTGACCGGTGCCGGCGTCGTACCAACATGCGAACCCAGTGAGACGCTCGCTACCTCAGCGCCCACTAGCGTGGGTGTGGCCTTGGTGAACCCAGGGTTGGTAGTGTTGGCGACAAAAGCCACGTAAGCACCGTTTGCATTCGTCTGGATGAACGAAACGCCGGAAACATCGAAGTTCGGTACAGACGTTGTAAGGAAGTTCGAAGTCGAATAGCTGGGAGCGGCTGCCGTGCCCAGATTTTCAACCACGTTGATCGCATTGGTGGAAGTCTGCGAATCGATCGTCAACCAGACATTCTGGTTGGGATCGATGGCGACAGCAGTGACGGGAGCCAGCAGGCTCTTCAAGTAGGTAAACCCGGTCCTGGAGGGAGGAAGTTCCGCAATCGTTGGATTGAGCTGGCTACCGAACCAAAGGTTATTCTTCCGATCTACCGCGCTGGAGATCAGGTGGTCTGAACCGGCTAAGAACGATGACGACGTGGCAATCGCTCCGGTCGCCGTGTTCACGGTGTAATCCGTGATGGATGCGGCGGGTACAGAGGGGCTGTAGCCTACCAGGTAGAAATTCCCAAGAGCGTCAGCCGAGGCGCCGTTGCCGTCGATATCCGTGGTACTCGGCGCGGTAATGCTGACCAGACCTGAGGTGTTGAAGGAAATGGCGTTTGCCGCGGTGGCCGTCGCGGAGTCATAGTTGCCAACCAGGTAGTTGTCATTGATGTCCAGAACGCCGGAGTTCGGGTAGGTGATGCCGTTGGTAGCGCCGGCGCCGGTGAACTTCGGATACGTAATCGCGATGGTGTAGTCAGCCGGCGCACGTGTCAGGACGGGCTGATAGAAGCTGGTCTGAGGAGTGGCGGCGGCGAGGAGCTGCGTCGTGGTGACGCCGGTGCCGTGAAGGCTCGGATTCGCAACCAGGTTGAGCAGCGCCTGGAACGTATTTCCCGCTGAATTATTCGTGCCGGTGGCGGTCAACAGGGTGGTGCAGGCTGCGGCCGAACCGTCGCTGTTGACACAAGCCACTACTACGTTTGCGATGGAGTTGATCAGTTGCAGCGGCACTTGGCCACCTCCCGACAAGAGCGAATTCCCGCCCGTGGAGAAAGGGCTCACCAGATTTGCTGCGTTCTGGAAAGCGTGGCGAAGACCGGCAGCTGCTGTCGAAACGCAACCTCCGGTACCGGCAACACAACCCGTTGGGGCGTTGTTCGCGGGCGGTGCGCCGATGCCGACGGACACCACAGTGGCGCCGGATCCGGTTACGGACGCAAATCCATTCAGCGCATAGGCTGCGGCTACCGTGCTTAGTTCATTGAGATAGATATACCCGCCGATATAGGTTCCATTGGAGAAGAGATCGTCGCAACGGCCCACTGCCGACACGAGAACGGCCCTGGCATTGGCTTGGCTGCCACCAGTGAAACCGCCGCTGCTCACGATGTATAGGAAGTGACCGGCGGGGCAAGCATAGCCGCCCGCGAAACTGAAGGAACCATCCGTTGCGGTGTCGCCGCCCGTTCCGCTGACCGGATTGGCTTCCTGAACAAAAACTCCGGTACCGTACGTATCGCCCGTGGTGTAAGCTTTGACCGTCGCACCGATGATCGGGTTCGGTCCGCCATTAATCTTGCCACCGAACGACGCCGCCGATGTGACGCCGGTCGAGACTGGGCTGGTGCCCAGTCCGCAACCCGCCATTAGCAACGAGCCGGCCACACTGGTGACCAGAAGAAGGCCAACACGAGTGCGGGCGGAAAGAGAACGATGCTGGGAAGTCATAAATGGGCTCCTGGTGCGGGTGATTTTGCAAAAAAACTAAATGGGTCCTGAATAAGAGCCTAGGCTATTATTCCGGTGCCGTAAAGGGAATTCGACGCCACTCTCACAAAATTTAGGTTGAACACAGGCCATCTTGTGTCGCGTTTTCATACACAAGTCTGGACGTGAGACGCTTACCAACTTTTGCCTCGGCCGACACCTGCGCAGAATGGACATACCGTTGGCATCCACCCTCCGAAGTGAATTAGCATCCAACAGACCCCGGAGGGTTTGAGTCTTTGAATATGTCTGACGATCTACACGCTTGGAATGGACTACACACCGCTCAGGTTGCCCGTGAGTGGACGGAAAATCATTTAGCCACGTCCCGAGCGAAGATTCAGGAGTTGCTGTCGGTCGAGACCGAAAGAACGGTCGAGAATACGCTGGCTCCTTTTGACCGGGCGCAATGGCATTTGCGCATGGCGGGCAGCCAGAGTGGCGTTATGTTCATGGTGCATCCGGCCGCCGAAGTACGCGACGCGGCGCAGGAACTGGCCCAGTCCATCAGCGCTGAAGCCGTGGCGCTCAGCCTTAACCGCGATGTCTATACCGCTTTAGTTGCAGTCGACGTCAGCGGGGAAGACGCGGCGACACGGTACTACATGGAACGCACCCTTCTGGGCTACAAGCTGGCCGGTGTGGATCGAGATGACGCGACCCGCGAGAAGGTCCGCGAACTTGCCGACCGGATGACCGAACTGAGCATGACGTTCAGCCGGACCGTGCAGGATGACGTGCGGAAAATCGTGGTCGACGACCCCAATCAGCTGCACGGTCTGCCGGAGGACTACCTCCTCCGCCATGGCGTCCGCCAGGCCGAGGGAGGCCTTTCTGGCGAGGGCATTCCGGACATGCTGATCGCCGAGCTGGCACAGGAGAAGGGCGTCCTCTCGGATGGGGGATCGAAGAACATCATCGGCCATGTGCTGGAACGTGATCCGTTTCATACCCTGGTCGCGGACCAGCCGGTCGTCCTGACCACCGACCCGCCCGACATGTCGCCCGTGATGAGCTACGCCGCCAGCCCCGCGCTCCGGCGCAGGATGTACCTGGCCTATAACGACCGTGGCTACCCCGCCAACAAGCAGGTGCTGCACGACCTGCTCTCGCTGCGGCAGCAGATGGCTGAGCTGCTGGGCTTCAGAAGCTGGGCGGACCTGGCTACGGTCGACCAGATGATGGGCTCCGCAGCCAACATGCGCGGCTTCCTCAGCGAAGTAGAAGCCGCCGCCCGTGAGACGGCAAAGAAGGAGTTCGCCGACCTCGAGGCGTTTGTCCGCGAACGCGACCCCGCGGCACTGCCGCTCACGCTTTCGGATGCGCGGTTCTGGGAGGAGCAGTACCGCCGCACGCGTTACGACTTCGACTCGCAAAGCGTCCGCCCCTACTTCCCGTACGAGCAGGTGGAGGCCGGAATTCTGGCCACTGCCGGCAAGCTGTTCGGCGTGCGCTTCGACCGCGACACCGAGGCGCCGGTCTGGCACGCTGCCGTGAAGGCGTTCAACGTCGTCGACGCCCTCGGAGCAGACGGCGTGGTGGGCAAAATCTACCTCGACATGCACCCCCGCGAAGGCAAGAGCAAGTGGTTTTCGGAGTGCTCGCTGGTGGGCGGCGTAGTGGGTTTGCAGATCCCGGAAGCGGCCCTGGTCTGCAACTTTCCTGAACCCACGGCCGGCGACCCCGGCCTGATGCAGTACTCGGATGTAGTGACCTACTTCCACGAGTTCGGCCACCTGATGCATGAAGTTCTGGGCGGACGCCAGCGCTGGGCGGGCCAAAGCGGCATCGCCACCGAAGGCGACTTCGTCGAAGTGCCGTCGCAGATGCTGGAGGAGTTCTTCGAGGACGCGGAGCTGCTGCGCACCTTCGCCAAGCACTACCAGACCGGTGAGCCCATCCCCGTCGAAACGGTCAAGCGCATGACCCGGGCGTCAGCCCACGGCCGTGCATTGAGCACGCTGACGCAGGTCATGTATGCGACCTACTCGATGGAGACGCACGACCGCCGCGCCGAAGAACTCGACCTTGATGTGCTCCTGCGGGAGGGATACGAGCGCTTTTCCAGCTACGAGTTCGTCGACCAGAACCGCATGTACGCCGCGTTTACGCACCTCGTCGGGTACACATCGAACTACTACACCTACCTCTACGACAAGGTGATGGCGCTGGAGTTTTTTGCGGAGTTTGCGAAGTCCGGCGAGAAGAGTTCGCTGGGCGGCGAGACAGCGATGCGCTACCGGCGGCAGGTGCTCGAACCCGGCGGCACCCGGCCGGCGCGAGAGCTCGTAGAAGCGTTTTTGGGCCGCGAAGTCAGCATGGAGGCGCTGCGTGGATGGATCGCGCAGAGTGTGGCATGAGGCTACTTGCGTTCCGGCCAGAGGCGTTTCGGCAGCAGGTACGTGAACCCGGCGAAACTCTGCCAGCGCGTCGACGTTGACGTAAACCCGTGCGAGAACCCGGCGTCGACCACCAGATTAGGGCGAACCTGGTAGCTCGGCGCAATCAACAGGTCGAACAGGTTGGCGCGCGCGACAGCTGTGCCATCAGCAGTGGAATCCACCAGCGGCTGCGAGAAGTGGTAGACCTCGACTGCGAGCTGCAGGTTGGGATTGAACACGGTGTGGTTCACCGAGAGCGTTTGCGCAAACTGCGCGCGCCGAATACCGTGGCTGCCGATGTTGCTGTCGCCGTCCTGCTCGTTAGCCACGACGTTTGCGTCGTAATGGAAGTTGCCGACGTCCCCGCTGAAGAGAAGAAGCGCTGTGTTCGTGGCGCTGCCAAGATCGATGTCC
>CAZZYB010000181.1:0-2211 GCA_964658125.1 uncultured Acetobacteraceae bacterium
GAGCGCAGGCGACTATGAAACTGGACAAGAAGCGGGCGCGGCCCTGGAACGTCATCGTCGTGGGGAGCATATCGCAGACGATACCACCCACTGGCTGTGCGATGGCCAGTTTGGACAGCAAAATGCCCCCGCCACAGATGGCGGGGGCAATTTATTGAGTGTTTATGCCTTGAGGAGTCTGCGGCGAAATGCTCCCGCGGCGGCAGTGACGCCGGTCGCCAGAAGCACCAGGCTGGAGGGCTCAGGTACTGCGGGTGCTGCCGATCCCACAAAGCCATCGACGGACGGGTACACCCCGGAATTCGCTGAGGAGTTGTCGAAGAAACCGGAGACGGTGCCGCCGTCGCACAAAAGCGCGTAGGAGCAGATCGGGCCGCCGGTATAGCCGACCAGCGACACGGTGGGCAGCACCAGCGAGAACGAATCGGTTGCCGTTGTGTCGACGAACGATGCAAAGTAGGTGTCCACGGAGTACGGCGCCGAGTAGTTTACATCCGCCCCGGAGAAGACGAACGTGGTCCCGTTGGAGACGATTGTGAAGTCGCCGGCTGTTGCGACTCCCGTAACAACATCGATGGTGATGGTGCCGAGAAGAGTGCCGGAGGAAAGGGTGGATGTGATGGGGAACGTATCGGCATGGGCGGAAGTGCTCAACGCCAGACCCGCTACTACAGATATTGCAATCAATAAGCGACGCATAGGAACCTCGATGCAGGATTTACAGAGTGGTAGGGCGATCATGGACTCTCCTGCTGAAATCGCCAACGGTCAAAGACGGGACAATTGAGGGCATTACGGGACATTGCTGTCTATTCCCCTTTGGAGTCAACGCCGTACGACTTTTAGGTAACTTGGAAGAACCGCCTCGGACTCGATTCGCTGCCCTCCGAGGCTCTGGAAAGTGATGTAAAGTCTAATCAACATGACCCCCGCGATTGCCTGCCAGGACCTCACACGCACCTTCGATGGCGGCTTTACTGCCGTCAATCACATCTCGCTTGCTGTTGAGCCCGGACAGTTTTTTGGCTTCCTCGGGCCCAACGGCGCGGGCAAATCGACCACCATCAAGATGCTGACCGGGCTGCTGGCGCCTACTGCCGGGTCGGTGTGGATCATGGGCCAGGACCTTGTCGCTAACCCGATCGAAGTCAAGCGGAACATCGGCGTGGTGCCCGAGGGCATGGCGCTGTTTGGAAGGCTGACGGCTTCGGAGTACCTGACGTTTGTGGGCCGCATGTACGGGCTGGACAAAGCTACGACGAAGCAGCGGTCGGAAGAGCTGCTGGAGTTCATGGGTCTCGCCAACGAGCAGAAGAAGCTGATCACGGATTTTTCGCATGGCATGGGGAAGAAGCTGGCGCTGGCCGCGGCGGTGATTCATAACCCCAAGGTGCTGTTTCTGGATGAGCCGTTTGAGGGCGTCGACGCGATTGCGGCCGTGACGCTGAAAGCGATGCTTCAGGGCATGATCGCGCGCGGGGCGACGATCTTTCTGACCTCGCATGTGCTGGAGATCGTCGAACGGCTTTGCACGCATGTGGCGATCATTCATCGTGGCAACATCGTGGCGAATGGTTCGCTGGATGAGCTGCGCGCGGGTGTGCAGGCGCGGCTGGCTCCAGATGCAACGGGCGAGCCGCATGCCAAGCTGACGCTGGAGGAGATTTTCCTTGCGACGGTGGGCAGCGAGACGGGGATTACGCATCCTGAGCAGGAGCTGTCATGGCTGAAGTAACCGGCAAATGGACGGTGGGTCAGACGCGTTCGCAGTTCCTCGTGATTGCGTGGCTGCGGTGGCGGATGCTGCGCAACAGCTTGCGGCGCAAGGGCGGGATCGGCGACCTGCTGGCGATTATTTTCATGGTGCCGCTGTTCGGGATCGTGATTCTTTCGATCTGTTTTGGCGCGGGGTTTGCTGCGTGGGCGCTGGCGGTGAAGAGGGATTTCGCCTGGATCTCCGGCATCTTGTGGCTGGTCTTTATCCTCTGCCAGCTGGCGAGCATTCAGCTCGGACAGCCGGGCACAACGTTCGACCCGACGCAGCTGATTCGCTTTCCGCTAAACTTCCGCGGGTACGCTGCGATACGAACGTTCTTCGGTCTGCTATCACCCGCGAACATCACCAGCACGCTGGTGTCGCTGGCTGTCGCAATCGGCGTGACCGTGGCGGTGCCGGGCCTGTGGTTCTGGGCGTTTGCGGCGATGGCGGCG
>CAZZYB010000181.1:2221-7637 GCA_964658125.1 uncultured Acetobacteraceae bacterium
GCGTTTGCGCTGGTCAACATTTTCTTTACGCGAATGGTGTTCTCGTGGGTCGACCGCTGGCTGTCGACGCGGCGTGCGCGAGAAATATTTACGGCGCTGATTTTTATCTTCGGTATGTCCGCGCAGTATGTGAACTTCACCTTCAATCCCGGCCTGAACCATGGCAGGCATTCTCAGGCCGTAACCGCGGCGCGCCTGGCGCAGGCTACGAACTATTACCACCGCGCCGAACCGTATCTGGCCGCTCTGCCACCGGGACTCGCGGCGAACTCAATGGGTGCGGCGCACGAGGGTCGCCTGGGAGTGGCCGCTGCCGAAGTGGTCGGCGTGCTCGTGTTCGCGGCAGTGTTCTTCGCGGTGTTCGCGGTTCGACTCTACAAGGAGTTCCGCGGCGAGAACCTGAGCGATGTCGCCAACGCGGTCGCGAAGACATCTGCGCCGCGTCAGGCTGTGGCCGCGATGGCTGCGCCTGCAGCAGCTTCCGGCTCGATGAGCTTTCATCCGCCGGATACGGTGGCGGCGGTCTTCGGCAAGGAGTTCCTCACGCTGCGGCGCAACACCGGAATCTTCTATGCTCTCGTTGCTCCGCTGGTGATGATTGTGCTCTTCGCGAACCTCAAGGCGGGGCGCGTGCCGGAGTACATTCTGTTCCCTTCCGCGGTCGCGTATGCGCTGATGGGAGTGGCGCCGCTTTGCTACAACTCCATGGGGTTCGAAGCGGCGGGGATACAGTTTTACTTCCTGGCGCCGGTGAAGATGCGCGATGTGTTTGTCGCGAAAAACCTGCTCAGTATCGGGTTGGCGCTGGCGGAGATTGTGGCCGTTTTCATCGCGATCACCTACGTCTCGCGCATACCGACAGTGACGACAACCGCGTCCGTGTTGTTGTGGGCAACGTTCACGATGAGCCTCACGCTGGCCCTCGGCAATCATCGGTCTATCACCGCCCCCAAGAAGATCGACGTCAGCAAGATGGGCAGGAACCAAGCCGCGCCGCTGAGTGCGTTGCTCAGCATCGGGTTGCTGCTGGTGTGCGCCGGTCTGGGCGCAGGTGTGCTGATGCTGTCACGCGCTTTCGACATGGTGTGGCTGCTGCCGGCATCCATGCTGGCGCTCGCCGCGATCAGCCTCGCCGTCTACGTGTGGAGCCTGGGCACGCTGGATAAAACGCTTGCGGAGAACCGCGATACGCTGTCCGAGGTGTTGTGTAAAGCGGGTTGAGCGCTGCTTTAGTAGCCGATGTGGTGGAGGTAGAAGACCGCCACGCTCGCGGCCAGGCAGTAGAGACCGAACAGGTACCAGCGACCGCTTTCGAGCCACGAGCTTAGCCAGCGCAGAGCGGCCAGTCCGGCGACAAATGAGAGCACCATTCCAACCAGCGCGGCGACGATGCTGCCGTGCAGGTCGAGTGGCGTGCCGGCGGCGGTCGCTTCGTGCGATGCCTTGACGAGGCGCATGGCTTCGCGGGCGACTACTGCCGGTGTGAGGATCACCGCCAGCGCAAACGAGAAGCGCTCGGCGCGCTCACGGTTTGCGCCCGCGAGCAGCCCGGCGGAGATGGTCGAACCTGACCGCGAGAAGCCGCGAAACGGCAGGCTGAGGCCTTGAATTGCGCCCATCCAGCCGGACTGCGAGAAAGTGACGTTATCCCCCGAGCGCGAGACGGAGCGGTCGTACGCGGTGGTCGTAGCCCGCTGGGCTCCGCGTTCGCGCAGACCCGCCCAGAGGATCAGCAGGCCAACGGCGAACAGGGCGTACGCCACCAGGTCGAGGCGGCCGAAGAGGTCTTCGATCTGAGCTTTGGGTGCGCCGGGGAACGCGACTTTTTCAATGAGCTTCTGTAGCGGATAGCCGATGACGCCGGTAAGAACCGTCGCCCAGATGGCGCGGATGGCGAAGCGCTTGAAGGCGTCGGGGGTGGCGAAGTAAGAGCGCTTCCACTGCGACCAGAAGTAGACGATGACCGCAAACATCGTGCCGGTGTGCAGCATGACCAGCAGCAGCGTCATGTCCGGCGCGGAGGGGTCCAGGTGCAGGAGTCTTTCAGAGACGACGACGTGCGCGGAGCTGGACACAGGCAGCAGTTCGGCAAGGCCTTGAACTATGGCCAGGATGAGGACTTTCCAAAGAGGCATACGAGAATTCTAAATGGGCGGCGCGTGCAATATATCTGCGGATAGCGTGCGAAGGGACCCCCGCTCCTCGTACTATGTCACATGGCCGACATGAACGATTTTGTTAGGGTAGAGCTGGTAAGTATGGAACAAACCTGCGGCATTACGGTTGTTTTCTCAGATGGTACATTCGCGCTTTATCCGCCCGAAGAACTGGCTGCGCTGCGGCCTCACCGCGAATCTACCGACTCGATGCACGGCTCGCTCGTCACAGCCTGAAGATGGAAATCGGTCCTCGCCAGAGTGACGACCCTGCTAGTCGCGGTCGTTGCCGTAGACGGGGATCCCCTGCTTGACGCGAAACGCGATCGACAGCGCGCGGGCGGTGAAGTCCGACTGCGCGTATTGGGTCTTCATCTGTTGAGCGATCGCGTCGCAGTTTTTGGCAGCGGCGTCAGCGCGTTTCTGGTTCTCTTCAACCTGGTACATCGTGACGAGCACGCCCTGGCGATAGGCGGCGTTGTACAGCGCTTCCGCAGACTTCGGGCCGCCGGGGTAGCGTTCGGCGTACTTCTGGTAGAGGCCGCTCTCCATCTCGGGGCACTTGGGCAGACCCTGCCAGTCGCCGCACAGTTTGTTGTCGATCATGGCGAAACTGGCGCGGGCGGCGTACGGCGAGTTGGGGAAGAGCTTGATGACGCGCTTGAACTCGCCGTCGTAGATCTGCGGGCGCAGGAAGGCTTCCTGCTCGTGCGCGCTCGGCAGGTCGGAGTTGGCGAGCTTGTCAATCTGCCAGCGGATGTCGGCGGAGCGGAAGGCGGACTCGGCCGCCAGAGATGAGTCGGGAAAGTAGTCGGCGACGCGGCGGTAGAGCAGGTGCGCGGCTTCGGCGGCGCCCTTGGGAGCGTGCGGCTCGGCGGCTTTGGCTTCGAGCTCGGCAGCCAGGCCATAGATCAGCAGGTCGCCGCCGGGGGTGGTTGGGCCGACGATGCCCTTGTCGTGGATCCAGCCGGTCGAAGGGTCGGGGGTGTCCTCGGTGAACTCCGGCTCGGTGTCCTCGTCCTGGCGGTCTTTCGCGTCGGTGTTGGCGAAGACGCGGACCCAGTTGCCGTTGTGCTCAAGGACGACGACTTCGTGGCCGGCGGTGACGGTGGTGAGCGCGGGAGCGGAGGTGTCGGCCGTGGCGTAGACGTTGGCCGTGTGCAGGACGGTGGCGCGGGCAGAACGCTCGTAGCCGCTGCGGTTGTCCTTCTTGGGTTTTTGCGCGACGAGCAGCGTGGGTAGCAGGAGGAGTGCGGCGATGGGGGCTAAGCGCATACGTATCAGGTTAGACGGTTGCGGCGGGGTTCGCGGTGCGGACAGCTGGGTTTGGAGCAGCAGGTCTCTCCACTTCGGTCGAGATGACAAAGTGTGGGTTAGGACGGCAGGAGTTCGGCGCGCAGGGCGGGGTCGAGGTTACCGCCGGAGAGGATGGCCACGATCTTTTGTGCGGGTGGAAGCTCGTGGGTGTGGAAGAGGGCGGCCGCCAGCGTGACCGCGCCGGAGGGTTCCGCGGTAAGGTTCGTGGCCGTGAGGATGATGCGCAAAGCGGTGCGGATTTCGTCCTCCGTGACGGTGACGATGCCGTCCGTGAACTTGAGGATGTGGGCGAAATTGCGCTCGCCGAGGGACTGGGTCCGGAGCCCGTCCGCGATCGTGCGGGTCGTTTTCGCTGCCGGCCATTCGACGAGGATTTTGGTATCGAAAGATTCTTTGGCATCCCCTGCGAGTTCGGGCTCGCAACCGAAGACCGGGATCGCCGGCTCAGGCGCCGAGAGTTTGACGGCGGAAGAGATGCCCGAAAGGAGGCCGCCACCGGAGACCGGCGAGAGGATCAGGTTGACGTTAGGGAGTTGCTCGAGGATTTCAAGGCCACAGGTGGCTTGGCCCGCTATGACCGCCTCGTCGTCGTAGGGCGGCACCATGGTGTAGCCGTGCGCGGACTCGAGCTCTTCAGCTTTGAGGCGGCGCTCAGAGGACGCGGGGCCTACGGTGACGATCTCCGCGCCGAGGGCGGCGGTAGCTTCGCGTTTGATCTGCGGCGCGTTGTCCGGCATGACGATGACGGCTTTCGCGCCGAGCGCTCGCGCGGCGTAGGCGACGCCCTGCGCATGGTTGCCGGAGGAGTAGGTGATGACGCCACGCTGGAGTTGCTCGGGCGAGAGTTGGGCGATCTTGTTATACGCACCGCGCAACTTAAAACTTCCGATGGGCTGGGCGGACTCGTCCTTGAGGTAGATGTCGGGCATGGATTCGGCGAGCTGCTCAAAGCCAGCCATGCGGAGACGGGCGCGGGTGAGTCGGATCAGCGGCGTGCGGACGGCTACGTTGGCGATGCGGGTCTGGGCGGCGCGAATGTCGGCGAGAGTAATGAGGTTAGACATGCAAGCGTAAGTATAGTGGGCTAGCGTTTCTGGGCGGCACGGAGGATCAGCGCGAAGAAGTGCACTAGACGCCAGCGGTCGACCGCGGAGGGTTGTGCACCGTCGAGGTCCAGGTGCGAGAGCACCGGCGAGATCAGCACCGACTGCAGCGTCGTCCCGGGCAGTTCGGCAGCCATCCAGAGCGTTTCGGAGGCGGGGATAATGTTGTCGCCCGCGCCGTGCAGCAGGTAAACAGGCGTGGTGAGCGAGCCGAGGTGGTTGTGCGGCGAGACGCCGGCCATGTCCTGCACGTGGCGGCTTTCGGCGGCGGCGAGCAGACCGCGCGTGAAGTCCGAGGTGGTGTCCATGAGCTGCGTGGCTTCCGCCTTCTGAACATTATTGAGACGGCCGAGCGCCGCCTTTTCAGCGGGGAGATCTTCGTAGAGGTGGGCGCGAAGGACGGCGCGGATGGCCTCGGTATCGGCCGGCGGAACGAAGTCTTCGACGTGCTCGTACTCGAGCACCAGCGCGCCGTACTCATGGGGCTGGAGGAGTTCGGGCGCGCCGCCCGGTCGGGCGTCTTCGCCGGTGCGGTAGTACTGCGCGACGCGGCCCATCTCATCCTGCGACCCGATGGCGACGACGAACTTGATGCTGGGCCGGAAAATGGGGTCGGCGGCCGCGAGCAGCGAGAGGCCGCCGGAAAAGCTGAGGCCCATGATGCCGACCGCGCGGCGTTCGCCGTTGGGGTTCTGCACGGCCAGCCAGACTGCGGCGTCGCCGATGCTCTGAATGGCGTCGGCGGAGATGTGGTAGTCCTTGATGCCGGGCAGCTCCGGCGTCAGCACGCGCAGGCCGCAGGCGGAGATCGCCGAGGCGAAGGAAATGAGTCGCGGCTCG
>CAZZYB010000182.1:0-7627 GCA_964658125.1 uncultured Acetobacteraceae bacterium
GCAAAGCCGAGGAAGCGGCCAAGGGTATCGTCGGCCGTGGCATGATCTTCGAAGAGTTTGGACTGAGCTACTACGGCCCCATCGACGGCCACAATCTGCCCATGCTCATCGAGACTTTTAAGTTCCTCAAGGGGCAGAACAAGCCGGTCGTCCTGCATGCGATTACGCAGAAGGGACGCGGCTTCCAACCGGCGATCGATGAGCAGAAAAAGTTCCACGGCCTCGGACCCTACAATCCTGAAACCGGTGTGACCAAGGCGGTCGGACAGAAGACGTACTCGGAGATTTTTGCCGAAAGTCTGACGAAGCTTGCCAACCATAATGACAAGGTCGTGGCGATCACTGCGGCGATGCCCAACGGTACGGCGCTCGATCTCTTTCGTCCGCATCATCCCACGCGTTACTTCGACGTGGGCATCGCGGAAGAGCATGCGGTACTCTTCGCTGCGGGCATGGCGACCAAGGGCTACAAGCCGTTCTGCGCCATCTACTCGACCTTTCTGCAACGCGCGTTCGACCAGGTGGTGCACGATGTCGCGCTGCAGGAGTTGCCGGTAGTGTTCTGCATGGACCGTGGCGGTCTCTCCGGCGACGACGGCCCCACGCATCACGGACTCTTCGACATCAGTTATCTGCGCGGCATTCCCAACATCGTTCACATGGTTCCGAAAGACGAAGACGAGCTGCAGGACATGATGTACACCGCGATGCTGCATCCGGGGCCGAGCGCGATCCGCTATCCGCGCGGTATCGGCCCGGGAGCTGAGGTGAAAGAAGCGCCCGTGGCGCTGGAGATTGGCAGGGCTGAAGTGATTCGCGATGGCAGCGATGTGGCCATCTTTGGCCTCGGCGCGATGCTTCCCGAAGCCGAGCGGCTCGCGTCGATGCTCGCTGCTGAAGGTTTCACCGCAGCTGTCATCAACCCGCGTTTCGCCAAGCCCGTGGACCACGAATGCATTGTGCGCTACGCAGACAAGTGCGGCCTCATCGTTACGCTGGAGGACCACGTCCTCGCCGGCGGCTTCGGCTCGGCGGTCCTTGAGAGTCTGAACCTGTCGGAGATCGATGTGCCGGTCGTGCGTATCGGCTGGCCGGATCAGTTCATCGAGCATGGCAAGGTCGAAGCCCTGCGCGAAAAATACGGCCTGACGGCGGAAGCAGCGCTTGAACGCGTTCGTCCGCTGCTGCGCAAGCCCGTCGCGGTCTAGCGCGACGCAGCAAGCGCCAGCAGCTCCGCCGTCCGCTTCTGCCGAAAGCGAAACATGGCGGAAAATTGTTGGCGGACGATAGGCATCGCCATGCGGCTCAACGGGTCGAGCGGCAACTCGAACTCCACCTCATCGCGCAGCAGCGTTCCGGGATGACCGGTGGTTGGATCGAGCGCTGGGGAAACTTTGTGGCAGTGATGCCAGAAGTGGAACGGCCCACGCAACTGCGTATCGCAGAACTGCTCGTTCCAGACGAAGTCCCCAATGACCGCATCCCACGCCATCCGCACCGGCGAGTAGGGGAACGGACGAAAGCTGATCGTCAGCCTCGTCCCATCGCCGGCAACGATCCCAGGGTAGCGCGGCGCCCCCTCGGGCGGAGGGGATGGCGGACGAAAGTTCGCCTCTTCAATGCGCGCCGCTTGCCACTTCGGCATCAGGCGTGGCAGGTTCTCGGGGTTCGCGAAGAAAGCGAAGACGAGTTCGATGGGGTAGGGAAGCCACTGCTCGGCATGGAAGTTTGAGTGCATTTCAAAGCTGCGCGAGCGTCAGGATCTCGTCGCGCACTAGCCTCAGTCGGATGGTCGCAGGCGATTTGGAGTGCAAAAAGTGGCCTCGCGTCGCATCGACCGCCATTGTGCAAAGCTCGGTCCATGTATCGCCTTGCGTAAAGATGCCTTCACCGATGGCCCTGGCGTTGTAGCCGCCTTCTTCCGCAGGTGTTACCTCGAAGACGAGTTCGCTCATAAGACCCCAGCCTACTCTCTTATCGCGTAAAGAAGTCCTTCACCTGCTGCACAAACACATCGCGGCCGACATCGCTGATCGCCTCCGTGAGCGGCAGCTGCTTGGGGCAGGCCTGTACGCAATTCTGCGCGAAGCCGCACTCCTGGATTCCGCCGTCGCCCGCCAGCGCGCGAAGGCGTTCCTCCTTGTAAACCGCACCTGCCGGGTCCATGTTGAAGAGCTTCGCCTGGGCGATGGTGGCCGCGCCAACGAACCCTGTCGCATCGTTGAACTGCGGGCAGACTTCCATGCAGATCGTGCACGAAATACAGTTCGAAAGCGGGTACCGCTCTTCCTGCACCTGCGGAAATTGCCGTGGACCGGGCCCGAGATCGTACGTGCCGTCGATCGGCACCCACGCCTTGACCTTCTTCAAATTCTCAAACAGCACCGAGCGGTCAACAGCAAGATCGCGAACCACCGGAAACTTCGACAGCGGCGCCAGCGTAATCGGCTGCGTCAGCTTGTCCACCAGCGCCGAGCAGGCCATCATCGCCTTGCCATTGATCAGCATCGCGCACGAGCCGCAAATCTCCTCCAGGCAATTCGAGTCATACGTAATTGGCGTCGTATCCGTGCCATTCACCGTGCGCGGATTGAGCGCAATCTCGCCCAGCAGCGACGTGATATTCATGTTCGGGCGATAGGGAATTTCGAACGTCTCGGTTGTGGCCTTCGCGTCGGGCGTCGCCTGGCGCTTGATGGATACCTTGATAGTGCGCTCTGCCATGCTGTGCTCCTAAGCCGTCGCCGCGTAGTTGCGTGCACGCGGTTCGATGTGACTGATGTCGACCTCTTCGTACTCAAACGCCGGCGCACCATCCTTATACGATGCCTTCGTCGTCTTCAAAAACTTCTCATCGTTGCGCTCCGGAAAGTCGGGCTTGTAGTGCGCACCGCGGCTCTCATCGCGAAGCCGCGCACCCCGCGTGATGACCCGCGCGAGTTCGAGCATGTTGTAGAGCTGGCGGGTGAAGGCAAACGAAGTATTCGCCCACTGGCTCTTGTCCGAAAGGTTCACATTGCGGAAGCGCTCCAGCAACTCGACAATCTTCGCATCCGCTTCGTCCAGCCCCGCGTTGTAGCGGATGATCGTCACATGCTTGGTCATCGTTTCGCCAAGCTCGCGCCAGATCTTGAACGGGTTCTCGGTACCCGGATTGTTGATCAGCGAAGTGTTCATTTCCTTCTGACGCTGCAGTTCAGCAGCGTGTCCGCCATCGCCCGGAGCGGCGCTCAGAGCCTTCGCATACTCCATTGCCTGCGGCCCCGCCACAAAGCCGCCGTAGATGCACGACAGCAGCGAGTTCGCTCCCAGCCGGTTCGCTCCATGAATCGAGTAGTCCGCTTCACCCGCCGCATACACACCGGGAATATTCGTCTGCTGATTGAAGTCCACCCACAGCCCGCCCATCGTGTAATGAACGCCGGGAAAAATCTTCATCGGCACTTTACGCGGATCGTCGCCGACAAACTTCTCGTAGATTTCAAGGATGCCATCAAGCTTATGCTGCTTCGCCGGCGACAGATGCGTGACGTCGAGATACACCATCGGCTTGCCTTCGATGCCCATCTCGTCGCCATAAACCACCTTGAAAATCTCACGTGTCGCCACATCGCGCGGCACAAGATTCCCATACTTCGGATAGCGCTCTTCAAGGAAGTACCACCGCTCCGCATCGGGAATCGTCTGCGGCGCGCGCTTGTCCAGCTTGTCGCGCGGAACCCACACACGTCCACCCTCTCCACGCGCCGACTCCGACATCAAACGCAGCTTGTCTTCGCCGGGAATCGCCGTCGGATGCACCTGGATAAACTCGCCGTTCGCATAGAACGCACCCTGCTGATACAGCGCCGACTGCGCCGACCCGGTACACACCACCGAGTTCGTACTCTTGCCAAAAATCGCCCCATTGCCGCCGGTGCAGATGATGATCGCGTCCGCCGGAAACGTCCGCGTCTCCATCGTCCGCAGGTCCATCGCGCAGATGCCGCGGCACACGCCGTTCGCGTCGAGCACGGCCGAAAGAAACTCCCAGCCCTCGTACTTCGTGACCTTGCCTTCATCCTCATGCCGCCGCACCTGCTCGTCGAGCGCGTACAGCAGCTGCTGCCCCGTCGTCGCTCCCGCAAACGCCGTCCGCTGATACAGCGTCCCGCCAAACCGCCGGAAGTCCAGCAGCCCCTCAGGCGTGCGGTTGAACGGCACACCCATGCGGTCGAGCAGGTCAATGATCGCCGGTCCCTGCGCGGTCATGTTTTTGACGGGCGTCTGGTTGGCGAGAAAGTCGCCGCCATAAACGGTGTCGTCGAAGTGCTTCAGCACACTGTCGCCTTCCCCCTTGAGGTCCTTGGCCGCATTGATGCCGCCCTGCGCGCAAACCGAGTGTGACCGCTTCACCGGCACGATGGAAAAGAGGTCGACGGTGCCGCCGGCCTCGGCAATCTTAATGACGGCGGAGAGGCCGGCAAGGCCTCCTCCGACGACGATGATTCTGGGTGATGCTGCCATGCTTTAGCCTTCCGTGCTGTTTATCAGCCGCTGTTTCCGTTGGCGAATAGCAAACCGCGTACCGTACTGCCACGCCAGATTTACTGCAATTCCGACGAACGTTGGCAGATGAACGCCGTCCTTTATTCCGCTATAAATTCCGAAAATCAAACATGCCCACAAAAGACAGGAAAACCCCTGCATCAAGCGGAGCATGAACACTCACCGCACCTCGCCTGGCTGCTGTGGATTCGTAGACCCCGGCGGCGCAACCTGCGGCGCTGGCAGCGCAATCCCGGCAGGCTGGGCGGGCATGACATCCTCCGGCGCATTCGCATACTTCGGATCGATGAACGCATACATACCCCACAGCCCGAGAACGCAAAGCCCCGTCCCCACAGCCGCGCACAGATACCCAAAGTTCTTGCGAGCCTTATCGCCGGGCGTGATGCCCCACTTCGCCGCAAAAAGCCAGATCCCATAAGCAAAGTGCCAGCACGTCGCCACCATTGCGATCACATAAAACGCCAGCATCCACGGGTTGTGCAGCTCGATCTGCACTTTGTGGAACGCCGCTCCCGGATGCTCGGGCAACTGCACACCCGCGAACCGCTGCCGCCACACATGCTGAATGATGTACACAAACGCAATGTAGCCGGTGATGCGCTGCGTGAAGTAACCCCAGTTGCCGGCCCACGGATACACATTCACGTTGCTGCGTCCGCGCAGACCGATGTAGATGCCGTAGCCGGCGTGGAAGGCGAGCGGGATAAAGATGAACGCCCACTCCAGCACCCTCACCAGCGGCAGGCTGTTGAGGAACTTGACCTGTTGCGCGTAGGCGAGCGGCCCATTGACGGCTTCGAAGTTCGAGACAATGTGCTCGACCAGGAACGCGCCGATGGGAATGATGCCCGTAAGCGAGTGCAGACGCCGCCAGAAGAAGCTGTGGCCTTCGCCCGCGCGGAGCGGCTGGACACCCCTGATCCCGGAAGACACGGGCGGCGGTGAAGAAGGTGGGGCTGGCGTTGCGGCTGCGGCCATCGGGTGCTCCTGGGTGTGCGGAACCTGGATTGCGGTGACTCGGCAAGAGACGTGAGTCGGCAGGATGATTATTCCGCCCCCAAGATAGGCAGTCAAGGAAACATGTTCGGTTATCGCATTTCTGTGCGATCATTGGCCGCGGCTACCGGATATCAGCCTCGCGCAGCTGCCGCAGAAGCTCCCGAAAAGCCTCGCCGCGATGGCTCATCTTCCACTTCCAGTCGGGAGGAAGCTCGGCCAACGTGCGCTCCATAGTGGGAATCAGAAATAGCGGATCGTAGCCGAAACCGTTGCTCCCGCGCGGCGTATCCATGATTTCGCCGTCGATCTCTCCGGTGGCGCGCAGCAGAACCTCTCCATCGAGTGCGAGAGCTAGAGCGCAGACGAAGCGTGCCGACCGCGGCTCAAACGGCAGGCGCGACAGCAGGTCCAGCAGGCAGGCGTTGTTGCGGTCGTCCTTCCGGTGGTGGGAGTGTAGATCGAAGCCGCGATCGTCCGCGAAACGCGCTGAGCGGACTCCGGGCGCACCGCCCAGCGCATCCACTTCCAGCCCCGAGTCATCCGCGAACACCAGCAAGCCCGGCGCAGCAAGCGAGTAGGCAAGCGCCTTGATCTCCGCATTGCCCATGAAGGTTGCAGCGTCTTCGACCGGCTCCGGCAGGGAAGCCAGCCCCGGCAGCGCGAGAACTTCAACTCCCTCACCGCTGGCGCTGACCGCAAACTCCGCCAGCTTCCCCGGATTACTGGTCGCCGCGTAGATCGTCATCGCCACCTCCGCTATCTTCTCGTTTGTCATTCCCGCACGGAATCTTCTTACTTCTCTTATTTGTCATTCCCGCAGGAAATCTGCTCGCTTTTCTTGTTTGTCATTCCTGTAGGGAATCTGCGTTACAGTCGCGGCACAAATCACTGCCGCTTCAACGCCTCACTCCGCAGCACGCCGATCCGCCCTTTCGGCCCCACCACAAACGGCAGCGACAACGCATTCCAGTTCCTGTCCGCATCCGGAACATCGTTAGGACCCGGCTTGAGCGCCCGCCAGTTGCGGCCGTCGTCGGTGGAGATGTCGGTGCCGTCAGTGCCGACGGCGATCCAAACTTTCGCGGCCGCATCATAGGTTACCGACGAACGGTAGCCGTGAGGCAGGGCAGTTGACGTCGTCCAATGTTTGCCGCCGTCGTGAGTGAATGCTGCAGTTCCGGCCGAGACGTCGGGTTTCAGATAGTCTCCGCCGACCGCAACGAGGTTTTGCCGGTCACGCTTTCCGAGAGAAAAAATACCTGCTGACTCAGTTCCGGTCGCGATTGGAACATCGGCTGTGTCTTGCTCCATGTGAAGAGAATCATTGCTGCCCTTATCGAACTCTTCGTGAAAGAAGATGACTCTAGAACCGTGAACACCACCTGTGCCGAGCATGAAGTCCCGTCGTCGGAAGCTCAGGACTGACGAATTGCTCGCGGCGAAGGCGGATTCACCCACACGGGCGGACGGCGCAAAAGGGTCATCACACTCCTCAATCCAGTTCGGGCCTACCTGGCTTATGACAACAAAGTGGCCCCTCACCGGATCTCCGACCAGCTCACCGGCGTCCGCAACGTTGTAGGGGGGATATAGACCGCTGAAGACGATTCCGTCCCAAAAACCGTCGCGATCCCGGTTCTGTCGCATCAACTTCCAAGTCTGGCAGCCATCCGTCGTCTTATACAGCCGCGAAAGATCACCCTTCCCACTCGACATCACAATCGCGGTATTTGCATCGAAAGCCTGCACTCCGCGAAAGTCGAGTCTCTCGCCGTCCGGAGGGGTCGCGCAGTGTTGCCAGTTCTTACCGCCGTCCTGTGTGTGAAGGACAGTGCCGTTTGTGCCCGAGGCCCACGCAACTCCTTTGCCCAGCGAATGAATTCCGCGCAACGAAGCCGTGGTGCCGGAGTTCTGGAGCGTCCACTGGGCTTGAGCGGCGGTGGCGCAGGTAAGCAGGATTAGCACTCGGAGCATGGATGGAGTGTAAACGTTGGGAAAGAGCGGGGTTGTAGCGAACGCAGATTCCCTTCGGGAATGACAAACAAAGAGGCGGCGATAAAATTGCTTCATGAAGGCC
>CAZZYB010000183.1:0-7612 GCA_964658125.1 uncultured Acetobacteraceae bacterium
CGCTCTCGCCATCTACGGAGCCGGCCTTGGACTGACCATGGCCGCTACAAATACTCTCGTCGGCACCGAAGCCCTCCCCCACCAGCGCGCTCCCCGTGTCGAAATGCTGAATGCCTTCTGGCCACTCGGAGCGGCCTGCACACCTTTCTTCATCCGCATTCTCGCCCATTTCCCAAGCCAGCGTGTCTTTCTGTTCGTCGCAGCCACATGCCTGCTCACCATCCCTGCCCTGTTCCGCAGAGGCCAGGATGCGCCGCTCCCCATCATGGACGAGGAGACCGTCCCAACCCGCACTCCCATCAGCGATCTCGCCATCCTCTGTCTGCTTGGCGCGCTGGCGGTTGGAACCGAAGCCTCCATCTCCAACTGGGCGCCCACACTCTCGGCTCGCTACTTGACTGCGACATGGGCAGCAGGGATGGCATCCACTATCTTCTGGATGGGAATCCTGGTTGGCCGCGCCGTAGCATCGTTCCTCTTGAAGAGCCTTCCGTGGAAACCGTTCGCAATTTACAGCAGCATCCTCTGTGCCATCGCGACGGTCGCTCTTTCCTTGAGCGCCCACAGCATCCCGCTTTACGCCGCAATCTTCGTCACAGCGCTCGGAATTGCCCCGGTCTACCCAGCCGTCATCGCAAGAGGTGTCCGCATGCGTGGCAAAAACCTCATGTTTCTCTCAGCGGGGATCGGCAGTGCCGCTCTGCCGTGGACCATCGGTGCCGCATCGTCTCACAATGGCTCACTCCGTCTCTCAATCCTTTTCGCAACGGCCGCCGCTCTCCTGCTCGCACTTGCGCTAGGTGTTACGAAAAGCGAACCCAGGACCCAGAACTGAGCGGCACCGCACCTAAGCAAGTTGCGCAACCTCCTGCCGTCATCGTCCCTCCCGCGAATCGGCGGTGCTAGATCAAGGCACGGGCTTTCCGTATCCGGGCCGGTAGTGTCGACTTACTTGCGGTGCACCTAACGGAGTCAGATTGCTCATCTGGCGAAGCGTTCATTAAGGCGGGTGTTGAAAGCGCAAGTGCAGCCGGAACATCCTCGATTACCGCGGGAAGGATGGAGGCCAGACAGCCGTGAAGAATCTCGGCTTCGTCCGATCAGAGCAGAAACTGATTGACATTCGCCATCCGGCTAAGTACAAGCATCTTGCCGAATCTCTTCTTACAAATGAGTTTTCAACTCAACAATTTTCTTGACTGCGAGTGCGGGTATCATCGCAAGCGATTACACCCTCCCCGTCCTGCAGGTCCGGTTTCCTGCAGAGCCGGAACATTACCTGATCTTCCTACCCAATGGAGTCTCTTAACGTGAACCTTACTCGAAGAAGCTTATTGCGGACACTGCCTTTGGCTGCCGCCGCCTCCGCGGTTACGGGCAAGCTGCACCTGCTGGCTGGCGCACAGCAGCAGACAACCTCCCGCGGCCCGAACGACCAGATACAGATTGCTCTCATCGGCGCCGGGATAAGGGGCCAACAGGATGCGGCCTGCGCGCTGCAGGTGCCGAACACTCGGATGGTCGCCGTTGCAGACTGCTATGAGGGACGACTCACTCACGCAAAAGAGCTCTGGGGCAGCAGCGTTTTTACAACTCGCGATTACCGTGAGATCCTCGCCCGAAAAGATGTGGACGCGGTCATCATCGCCACACCGGACCATTGGCATAAGCAAGCTGCAATCGACGCGATGAACGCCGGCAAAGATGTGTACCTGGAAAAGCCGATGATTCATCTCTATGCCGATGGACCTGCCATCATCAAGACGGCGCAGGAGACTGGTCGCGTGCTGCAGGTTGGAAGCCAGCGCGTCAGCAATGCCCTGTATCTCAAAGCCAAAGAACTGCTGGCATCCGGTGCCATCGGCAAACTCAACCTCGTCTCCGCGCGCTGGGACCGAAGCTCGTTCATGGGTGCCTGGAGCTACACGGTTCCTCCTGACGCGAGCCCCGAAACCTGTGACTGGCCGCGCTTTCTGGGGTCGGCGCCAAAGATTCCATGGAACCCGGAACGCTTCTTTCAGTGGCGTAAGTGGACAGACTACGGCTCAGGCGTTGCGGGCGATCTTTTTGTGCATCTGTTCAGTGGCACGCACTTCATCACCGGCTCCCATGGCCCCACCCGCGCCATGGCCACCGGCGGTCTGCGCTACTGGAAAGATGGCCGCGATGTTCCTGACGTTATGCTGGCGTTGTTCGATTACCCGGAGGGCTTCAACCTCAGCCTACGCGTGAACCAGGTCGCTGGCGGCGAAGAAGCTGAAAGCTTCCTCTTTACGGGTTCTGAAGGAACGTTGGAGATCAACAACCTCGGCCTCACCGTGCATCGCGCCCCGATGTCGAAGGCGCCCGGCATGACGATCAACACCTTCTCCGAAGCGATGCAAAAGGACTATCTGCATAAGTACGAGGAGCAATATCCCGACGACCTCAAGGCGACTGTATCCAGCGACGCTGTTGAGCGTTACACCGTGCCAAGAACATACAACGACACGACGGAGCATTTCCGTAACTTCTTCGATTCGGTGCGCGGGCGGAAGACACCCGCTGAGGATGCAGTGTTCGGTTTCAGGGCTGCGGGCGCTGCTCTGCTGAGCAACGTCAGCATGGAACGCCGCAATGTAGTTCAATGGAATCCGGAAACAATGAAGATTGGTTAATGACGAAAGGCTCTCGATGAAGCGTGTCTGCCCGTTCATACTATTTCTTGGGAGTGTTTTGTCGCTCTCGGCCCACGCCGCGGAGACTCCCGTCCGCGTGGCGATTGTGGGTCTTGTCCACGGCCACGTAAAGGGCTTTTTGCACTCGTTGCCGGGAAACTCCAGCGCGCATTTAGTCGCCATTGTTGAACCTGACACTGCGCTCGCCGCGCAATACCAGAGGCAATACAAGCTCGATGCCGCTCTCTTTCACACGGACCTCGAAGAGATGCTGAGAACGCAGAAGCCGGACGCCGTCCTGGTCTACACCACGATCAAGGATCACCGGCGCGTCATCGAAGCAGCCGCGAAACACGGCGCATCGTCCATGGTCGAGAAGCCTCTTTGCACCACCATGGAAGACGCTCTCGCTATCCGCGCTGCCGCTCGGGCACACCACGTCCACGTGCTCGTCAACTACGAAACGACGTGGTACTCCTCGAACGCAGAAGCCCTTCGGCTCGTCGATTCAGGCAAACTCGGCGAAGTCCGAAAAGTCGTTGTACATGATGGCCATGAAGGGCCGGCGGAGATTGGGGTGGGCCCGGAGTGGCTTCCGTGGCTTACCGATCCTGTACGCAATGGCGCAGGCGCGCTGTTCGACTTCGGTTGTTACGGCGCGGACCTCATCACGTTCATGATGCATGGCGCACCGCCGCTTTCCGTCACCGCTGTGTCTCAGACGGACAAGCCGGCCATCTACCCGCATGTCGAAGACGACAGCACCGTCATTCTGAGGTATCCGAAGGCGCAGGCTGTGCTGATGCCCTCGTGGGACTGGAGTTTCTCCAGAAAGGACATGGAGGTTTACGGCGTGGGCGGCACGGCAGTCACAGTGGGGCCATCGGGCGTCCGGACGCGCTTCAAGGGGGAGAAGGAAGAGAGTGCCGGGGCGGTCCCAGCCCTGCCGGATAGCCGCTCCAACTCACTTGCATACCTCGCCGCTGTACTGCACGGCGAGATCAAGCCGGACGGCGATCTCTCATCGCTTGAAACGAACATGGTCGTCATGCAGATACTCGATGCAGCGCGGACATCAGCAGCCACGGGACGCACCGTCACCCTGCAACCCCTGCCCCAATAACCTATGAGAATAACGAGCATCGCCCTCTCGCTTTTTTTACTCACGACATCCGTTCGGGCCCTGCATGAGACTCGTATGCAGCACCCCGGCAACGGTCGTCAAGGCGTGCCCGAGCCCGCGTTCCTCGCCCACCGGCTCGGCACCGACCACGCGGAGGGCATCACCACGCTCGACATGAACGGCGACGGTTTTAACGATCTCGTCAGCGGGGCTTACTGGTACGAGAATCCCGGCGCGCATGGCGGCGAATGGAAGCGCCACCAGTGGCGGACCGTCGACATGACCGGAGAGTTCGTCTCGGACTGCGGCGAGTGGACCATTGATGTCAATCATGACGGCGCACCCGACATCGTTACCGCGGGCTGGATCACCAATGGACTGTGGTGGTACGAGAACCCGAGGAAGCCGGGCGTCCTTTGGCAAAAGCACCTGATCGCCGACAGCTTCGACACCGAAGGCGGTGCCTTCGCTGACATCAACGGTGACGGTAAACCCGATCTTGTCCTCGCGCACTACAACCACTCCGGCGTTCTGTGGGTCGACTTCTCAGGCCCCGCGCCGCGCGTCCACCACATTCTGCCGCAGACTGCGGACGGCCACGGAGTCGGCATCGCAGACATCGACGGCGATGGCAAGGCCGACATCCTCACGCCGACGGGCTGGTTCAAAAACATAGACGCCGACCACGACAAATGGGAGTGGCACCCCGACTGGCAGCTCGGAGACGCCGGTTTCCCGATCCTCGGGTACGACGTCAACCACGACGGCCGCATGGACCTCATCGTCGGTCAGGGCCACAGCTACGGCCTTTACTGGTATGAGCAGGGCGGCCCCCGCGAGCATCCCACATGGACGCGCCACATTATTGATGAGTCGTTCAGTCAATCTCACGCCCTGCGGCTGGTCGACATAGACGGCGATGGCGAGCCCGAGCTGATCACCGGTAAACGCTATCGCGGCCACAACGGCAATGACCCAGGTTCCTACGACCCCGTCGTTCTTTATGCCTATAAGATTGACCGCAAGACGGCCACCTTCCAACGCCACACCCTTTCCATCAACGGCACGGCCGGCGCGGGAACGCAGATTGTGGCGGAAGACCTCGACCATGATGGCGACATCGATCTCGCCACCGCAGGTAAGCTAGGCGTACATTTCCTGGAGAACCTCCGCATCGACAACGTGCCCGCGTCGACGCGTGAAGCTCAGCAAACCATCGAGCGCAGGTGGCCGTTCGAAGGTGAAGGTTCGATGGTCAAGCAGGAAAACGGCCCAGCCGATTTGAAGGACAACAAACAATGACGATGTCTATGAGAGTTCGCCTAAGCGTAATGATTTTCCTGGAGTACTTCATCTGGGGTGCGTGGTACGTCACGCTCGGGACCTGGCTCGCACAATCTCTCCACTTCTCGGGCGAGCAGATTGGGCTCGCCGCCGGTACCACCGCGCTCGGTGGCATCGTCTCTCCATTCCTTGTCGGCTTCGTGGCAGACCGCCTCGCGGCAACGCAGCGCCTGCTCGCGCTTCTGCACGGCGCAGGTGCCGTCCTGCTGTTTATCGCGTCCCGCCAGACACACTTCGCCGGACTCTATTGGGTCGTGCTTCTCTATTGCCTGTTCTTCATGCCCACGCTTGCACTTACGAACTCGCTTGCGTTCCGCCACATGACCGATCCGCAGACAGAGTTTGGCGGTATTCGCGTGATGGGGACACTTGGCTGGATCGTCGCCGGCCTGCTCGTAGGCTGGATGCGCGTCGAGGCCACCGCTCTGCCCATGCAACTGGCGGCCGCCTGCTCTGCGGTAATGGCGATTTACTCGCTCACGCTGCCGCACACGCCGCCCATTGCCGCCGCTACCGAATGGACCTTCTCATCGATCTTCCCGCGGGAGGCCATCCGCCTTCTTGCCGACCGCTCCGTCGCAGTCTTCGCGATTGCGTCGTTCCTCATCTGCATCCCGCTGCAGTTCTACTACGCGTTCACGAACCTCTTCTTGAACCAGCGCGGTGTAGTTAACGCAGCCGGGAAAATGACCGGCGGACAAATGTCGGAGCTCTTCTTCATGCTCCTTATTCCCTTCTTCTTCCGCCGTCTCGGGGTAAAGTACATGCTCGTTGTGGGCATGCTGGCATGGAGCATCCGCTACGTTCTGTTCGCCTATGGCAACAGCACCACGCTCGTCGGGATGTTCTGGGTCGGCATCCTGCTGCACGGCATCTGCTACGATTTCTTCTTCGTCACCGGCCAGATCTACATCGACCAGAAAGCCGCTCCACACCTTCGCGCCGCCGCGCAAGGCCTGATTACCTTCCTCACCTATGGTGTCGGCATGTTCGTAGGATCGTGGCTTTCGGGATACGTAGTTCAGCGCTATTCAACGATGGTGAATGGCATGCAGGTTTACGACTGGCGCGCCATCTGGCTCTTTCCCGCAACCTTTGCAGCGGTCGTCCTGGCGATGTTCCTGTTCTTTTTTTCGGAGAGAAAGCAGACTGCCGCGCACGAGCCGGCACTGAGCGCATCGCCACAACCGCTCTAGCTCAGGTAAGGTTCTAGTTCCACCACGGCTCCACTGCAGGCTCAGTCAACACCACTCGCGACGGCATCGCCGTAGCCTGCGTCAACCCCTCGTGGATCGACGCCAATGCGTCCTCATGCTCGATGCTCAGCACATAATCGTAACCTGCGAGCCGCAGCGCGGAGACAATGCCTTTCCACGCAAGTTCATCGTGTCCCCAACCGACGCTGCGAAATAGCCACGACCGTTTCGCCATTTCGCTGTAACTCTTCGTGTCCAGCACACCATTCGTCGCGATTTTGGAGGGGGATAACGCTACGTCCTTGGCATGCACATGAAAAATCGCCGCACCGAGTTCCGCGATCACTGTCGGAATGTCCATGCCCTGCCACCATAGATGGCTTGGGTCGAGATTGATTCCCAGCGATTCATTCGTTGCGGCTCGCAGACGCAGCAGGGTCTCCGTGTTGTATACGCAGAATCCCGGATGGGCTTCAAGCGCCACCTTCACGCCGCTCGATGCAGCGAACTGCGCCGCATCCTTCCAGTAAGGGATTAGGCGTTCGTTCCATTGCCACTCTAGAGCTCCCGCATACACAGGCGGCCACGCCGCCGTAATCCAGTTGGGTGTCACGTCGTTTTCCGAACCCCCCGGGCAGCCCGAGAAGGTAATCACCACCGGAACCTCGAACGCTTCCGCCAGCCTCACCGTGTCGCGAAACACCTTGTCGTCGCGATCGGCGACAGCGCTGACCGGATGCACCGGATTACCGTGACACGAAAACGCGCTGATCCCAAGCCCAGCATCAGCCAGCGCGCCGCGGTACTGGCGTATGCGTGCTTGATCGCTGAGCAGACCTGCCACATCGATGTGGCTCGCACCGGGCCAGCCGCCGGTACCGATCTCGAGCATGCGGATCGAAGGGTAGCGCCTTAGTTCCCAGAGCAGGTCCGCAAAGTTCAGCTTGTTGAACACCGGTGTGAACAGGCCAATCTGCATAATTAAATCTTAAGCCCGCGCATGTAGTCCGCGTCGACCTTCAAAGACTCTTTCCACGGCATGTCGAACGCTTCCTGCTCCACAAACGTATGTTGAATGTGTTGCGTCTTTGCAGCCTGGGCGAAGATTGGCTTGTAATCGATAGAGCCTTTCCCCAGCTCCGTCACAACAGGTTCCTTCCCGGCTGCCACCGCGTCTGACGCCGGTGTCTTGAAGTCCTTCACATGCAGCATCGAAATCCGATGCGGATAGTCTCGCAACAGATCGACAGGATTCTTTCCTCCCACCACCGCCCATCCGCAGTCCAACTCGA
>CAZZYB010000184.1:0-7564 GCA_964658125.1 uncultured Acetobacteraceae bacterium
GCCCGCAAGCATGACCGCCGCCACCCGTATCCCGATGATGTACCCCACGCCCAGGTACTCCGGCGTAACGTCCGCTCGAATCGATGCACCCTTCAAGATCTGTTGTCCACCCGGATCGAAGTTGAAGTCCTTCTTCGGAGTCGGCGGAAACAGCCCCAACAGGTTGTCGTTCTGGAACAAGGTATAAAGCCCGCCGATTCCCAACCCCAGGAACACGCGGCTGGCAAACGACCCACCCCGCTCACCCGCCTGCAGCACATCCGCGCAAGCCGTGCCTTCCGGATACACCAGCACACCGTGCTCTTCAACAATCAATTGCCGACGCAGCGGAATCATAAACAGCACGCCCAGCCAGCCGCCAAACAGCGCCAGCGCAAAGATCCGCGAAGCTTCCAAATCGAATCCCAGAAAGATCAGCGCGGGCAGCGTAAAGATCACGCCCGAAGCGATGGACTGCCCTGCGTTCCCGGTCGTCTGGACAATATTGTTCTCAAGAATCGAAGCCCGCCCAAACACCCGCAGGATGGAGATCGACAGAACCGAAATAGGAATACTCGCTGCCACGGTCAATCCAGCTCGCAGCCCTACATAAACCGTCACCGCGCCAAAGATCACACCAAACACGGCACCCAGCAGCAGCGCACGAATAGAAAGCTCAGGCCGAGTCTCGGTTGCGGGAACGAAGGGACGGAAGGAACTAGACGAGGCCATAGCGGTGGGTTCTCCGGGCAGTACAGTCAGTGCGTTGCAGCCGAGTGTACCAACTCCACAGCGTCCCGCGTGCGCTAACCGGCGATCCGCATCGTGCGCCCGTGCCGCGTCACGATCGCAAGCCGCTCGTTGCCGAGTATCTTCTTCGCCTGTCCCCGAGCATGGCTCGCCCACGGTCCAGCCGGATCGAGCCGCGCATACATCGTCCAGTGTCGCAGCGCGCGTCGCGGTTCAGCCCGCCGCTCGTAGGCCAGCGCCAGATTGTAGTGCGCGTCCGCATACTGCGGCACAAGCTCCAGCGCCCGCTCGTAAGCCGCAATCGCTTCGGGCAAACGCTGCAATTCGTCCAGCACATTGCCGAGGTCGAAGAACGCCAGCGCATACTCCGGATCAGACTCGGTCGCACGCCGGTAGAAACTCTCCGCCAGATCGAAGTCGCGTTCGTTGTAACAAATCGTTCCCAGGTTGATCGCCGCCGGCGCATGACCAGGCTGCACCATCAGGATCGCCTTGTACATCTCCTTCGCCTCGGGCAGCGTTTCAGCGCGCTCTTCCAGCCGCACGGCCCGCAGAAACATCTCCTGCGCCTCGCTGCTCAACGAAGCCGGTGCACTTCCCCGAGCCCGCACCACAGCCATCCCCGACGATCGCGCTACCTCAAAGTCGAACGCTAGCTGCCGAGTCACCGGGTCAACCAGCGCACCACCATGCCTGAACGCCAAACTCGAACCACGCCGCACTACAACCGACTCCAGCAGCGGATTCGCCATCCCCGAAACCTTCTGCATCGCATCCACAGACCGGCGAATGCTCTTCACCGAAATGCGTGTAGCGGTCAGGTCCCGCAGCTTGCGCAGTTGCACCAGTTGCTCAAACGAGAAGTCCTCAGAAGCAGACACCAGTCCCGCCCGCTGCCAGTTCGCCAGCTGCCGCGAAGGCACGCGGAGGATGCGCAGAACGTCTTCCCGGCCGTATCTGTCCACGTCGCTCGTCCCTCGGCTCAACTCGCAGGTCCACGTGACAACCCGCTCTAAGTCCGAGTATGCGGGGCAAATTGAACACATTCAAGGCCTTCCGAGCCCGTTTCAAAGATTTCAGTGGATATCGTGAACCAAACGATGTTCCACATCAGCGGCGAAGCGCCTGTCAGTAGCCCGCGTACTCTATAGCTGCGCCAGGATACCGGCCGGAGATCTCGCCCCACATGCAACTCCTCAGACCGTTCGCAGCTCTAGCTCTCTGTCTTCCGCTTCTCGCCGCGGCCCAGCAACACCCACGCCGCAACGTCATCATCTTCGTCGCCGACGGTCTCCGCCGCGGCTCGGTGAACGCGGCAGACATGCCCACCTTCCTCCGTATCCGCCAGACCGGTGTCGACTTCCGCAACAGCCACTCCGTCTTCCCCACCTTCACTACCGCCAACGCCTCCGTCATCGCCACCGGTCACGGCCTCGGCGACACGGGCGACTACAGCAACACCATCTACCCCGGCCTCTGGCTCGCCAATCCGAACGCCGCTCCCACCACTGGCGAAGTCACGCCTTTTCTCGAAAGCGACCCGGTACTGGCGAACCTCAACGCGGCCTTCGACGGAAACTATCTCGGCGAACCCACTCTGCTCTCCCTCGCCCACGATCACGGCTACTCCGTAGCTTCCGTAGGCAAGCTCGGCCCCACCGCCATCCAGAACATCGAAGCCGTCCGCTGGAATCAGGCGCACCTCAGCGCCAGCGACAACATCATCATCGATGACTCCACCGGCCGCCCCGAGGGACTTCCCCTCCCCGCGGACATCATCGCCGCCATGCAGCAGGCGCAACTCACTCCCGAAGCTCCCACGCGCTCCAACGGCTACGCTGACAGCTCCCCCTGGAGCAACAATAACCAGGGGGACGCGCTGAATCCCGGCACCCGCGAAGCCAACCGCCTACAACTCCAATGGATGGCGGACGTCACCACCAAAGTCCTGCTCCCAAAGTTCACCGCCGAACGCAAGCCCTTCGTTCTGCTCTTCTGGTCCCGCGACCCCGACGGCACCCAGCACTACCACGGCGACAGCTTGCAGCAACTAACCCCGGGCATCAACGGCCCCACCGTGCAGCGCGCGCTCCGTAACGCCGACCACACGCTCAAGCAACTCCTCGACTGGCTAGACGCCCATCCCACGATCAAAGCCAACACCGACGTCTTCGTCACCTCCGACCACGGCTTCGCCACCATCACCCGTCGCGAACTCGCCCCGGACGGCACCAAGACCAACGCAGCCTCCGCCACCCGCACCTACGCGCTCAGTGGCCCCGAGCAACCCCAACCCAGAGGCACACTCCCCACCGGCTTTCTGGCCGTCGACCTCGCCCTCAAACTGCATCTCCGCCTCTTCGACGCCGCAGTCCGCGCAACCTCCGGCCCATCGGTATTCGCAGAACTGAAGCTCGACAGCAAGCTCTCTGAGCACCCCTCCGGCGGCAGCGCCCTCCTCGGCGACAGGATCACGAGGGCCGATGCGTCGGATGCCCGACTTATCGTCGCCGCGAACGGTGGCTCAGACCTCCTCTATATCCCCTCAAAAGACCGAAAAACAGTCCTTGAAACGCTTAAAACCCTCACCGAATTGGACTACGTAAGCGGCGTTTTCGTAGACGACGCCTACTGCCCCTGCCCCGGCGCCCTCCCCATGAGCACCATCGGCCTCGTCGGAAGCAGCCATCTCCCCCGCCCCGCCATCGTCGTAAACTACCGAGTCTTCTACACTTCGCCCGGCGACCTTCAAAGTGCTAAACAAATTGCCGACTCTAAACTACAGGAAGGACAGGGGATGCACGGTGGCTTCGGCCGCGACCAGACCTTCAACAACATGGCCGCCATCGGCCCCGACTTCAAACGCGGCTTCATCGACGACTCTCCCATGGGCAACATCGACATCGTCCCCACCCTCGCACACATCCTCGGCATCGCCCTGCCATCCGCTGGCACCCTCAAAGGCCGCATCCTAACCGAATCATTAGCCGCCACCGCCCCTCACCACGTCGCAAGCAGACAAACCATTCACTCTGATCCGGCGGCAAACGGCACCAGCACGCTGCTCAATTTTCAGGAACTCGACGGCGTCAAATATTACGACCGTGCTTGCGCTGTCGCCAACGGAGAAACCGCGTGTCGCTAAGCTGTACCTTCCGGCAGCAATGTTTGTTGTGTCGCGGGTCAGCAGATGATCTCGGGTTCCTTCATGGCAGCACGACTGTGATCGCACAACGACAAGAAGCTCACATCGCACATTGCGTGCAAAAAATGGGGGGCTACTCCCGCACGACAGACTTCACTAGGTTGCGTGGACGGTCCACATCTACGCCATTCTTCACCGCCATGAAGTAAGCAAACATCTGTAGCGGAACGACCTCATAGATCGGCAGCAGGTACTCGTCAGCGCTCTCTAATTCCACTAACTCGGTCGCCAGTGCACGTAGCTGCTCATCTCCGCGGTTGCCCAGCACAATCGTCTTGGCGCCCTGAGCGCGGAGGTCCTCCAGCAGCCCAACCGTTTTCTCATAGCGCAGTACAGACTCCGCATCTGCGGCATCGACAGTGGCCAGGATCATGAGAGGAACTTCGTCCGAAACAAGCGCATTCGGGCCATGTTTGAGTTCGCCGGAGGGATAGCCTTCGGCATGAATGTAAGAAGACTCCTTCAGCTTCAGGGCTCCCTCGCGGGCGATCGGATAATGAATCGCGCGGCCCAGGTACAGCAGCGTCCGTGCCGAGTGATACGTCTCCGCGAGCCGCGACATCTCGCGCTCCCATCCAGCTAGCTGCCGCTCCATCTGCGCCGGCAACAGCTTCAACGCGGCAATGTGCTTTTGCACCTCGTGCCACATCATCGTGCCGCGCGCCTCGGCAGCGAGCAGGCTCAACAGCCGCAGCACGACAAGCTGCGTTGTAAAACTTTTGGTCGCGGGAATTGCCTTCTCCACGCCCGCCAGCGTAGGCAGCGCGACGTCGGCCTCACGCATCATGGTCGAGCTCGCCACGTTGGTCACCGCCAGCGTCGGGTGGCCTCGCCGCGTCGCCTCGCGCAGCGCAGCGAGTGTGTCGGCCGTCTCGCCCGATTGCGAAATCACGAGCACCGCCGGATCGCGCTTGGTGTTTGTGGAGCGCGTAATGTACTCGCTTGCGTACTCCACATCGACCGAGAGGCCAGCCATATCCTCGAGCATGATTTCCGCCGCCAGACCCGCATGGCGACTCGATCCGCTGGCCGCGATGACGACGTCCTTGTGCTTTCGGAAGCACTCCGCAGCGTTGCCAAAGCTCTCCACCTTCAACCCATCGGCGGCCACATACCGCGCCAGCGTAGTCTCAACCGCGGCAGGCTGCTCGTAGATTTCGCGCAGCATCGCATGCTCAAACGTCCGTGTCTCACTCATGTAACCATTGTAGTAAGGCCTAAACTAAAAGCTATGCGCTTCACCCCAAAGTTCCTGCTCTCCGCAATGAGTCCCGACCACTTCCCCAACGATGCCCGCACTGGCGGCGCGCCTGAAGTCGCCTTTCTTGGCCGCTCCAACGTGGGCAAATCTTCGCTCATCAATAAGCTGCTCGGCTCGAAAGAGGCCAAGGTCTCCTCCACGCCGGGCCGCACCCGCGCCATCAACTTTTTTGCGCTGCACGACGGAACGCCTGCCAAGCACAACCTGCGCCCGTCGCTGATCTTCGCCGACCTGCCGGGGTATGGCTATGCCAAGATCTCGAAATCAACTTCTGCGGAGTGGCCGTCGTTCATCGAGCCGTACCTCAACGAACGGGAGACTCTCGCGCTGTGCGTCTGCCTCGTGGACACTAACATTCCGCCGCAGGAAAGCGACACGCTTCTGCTGACCGCGCTCCGGCAGATGCAGCGCCCACACATCGTGGTGGGGACAAAGTCTGATCGCCTCTCCGGCAATGCACTCACGAAATCGATGAAGGCGCTTAAGGAGGCTCACGGCGAAGACGTCATACTTCCGGTCTCGGTGAAGACGGAGAACGGCGTTAAAGCGCTGTGGCCGGAGATTGTCAGCGTGATCCAGGATTAAGATAAAAAGGCTCCGCAGCGAATGCTGCGAAGCCTCTTTACCGCTGCCGGAACTACTCGCCGTAATATTCGAGCCCTAGGTGAGTGATTAAGTCTTCTCCCATGACATGGCGAAGGGTATTCTTGAGCTTCATTGATTGAATAAATAAATCATGTTCCGGATAAACACCCGGCGCAGAATCCGGAGCCTTGAAGTAGAAGCTCAACCACTCTTGGATACCCAATCCACGCAGGCTCGGGGTTCGGGCAGCAAGGTCCATATAGAGACAAAGATCAAGCGCCAGAGGAGCAGCCAGGATTGAATCGCGGCAAAGGAAGTCGACCTTGATTTGCATCGGATAACCGAGCCAACCGAAGATGTCGATATTGTCCCAGCCTTCCTTGTTATCGCCCCGCGGAGGATAGTAGTTGATACGGACCTTGTGAAAGATATTCCCGTAAAGATCGGGATTCTTCTCCGGCTGAAAGATGTGTTCCAGCACGCCCAGCTTCGACTCTTCCTTGGTTTTGAAGTTGTCCGGGTCGTCCAGCACTTCGCCGTCGCGATTGCCGAGAATATTCGTCGAATACCAACCCGCAACGCCAAGCTGGCGTGCCTTGAAACCCGGCGCAAGAATTGTCTTGATGAACGTCTGTCCGGTCTTGAAGTCCTTGCCACAAATCGGCGCGTTCATCTTCTTTGACAACTCCCGTAGGGCAGGGATATCGACCGTGAGGTTCGGCGCGCCGTTCGCAAACGGAATGCCTTCCTTCAACGCAGCCCATGCGTAAAGCATCGACGGCGAGATATTTTCGTCGTCCTCAACCAGGCCCTTTTCGAATGCCTCCAGCGTCTGATGAACGGCGCTTGGCTCGATGTAGATTTCAGTTGACCCGCACCAGATCATGACCTGCCGGTCGGTCTTTGTTTTGAATTCAGCGATGTCGTTGCGGATCTGGTTGGCGAGATCACATTTGTTCTTCCCGACCTTCTTGACCTTCGGGTCCAACCGCTTTACCCAGCGCTGATCGAACGCTGCGGGCATCGGTTCGATGCTCTCCAGAAACGGCCTCATGCTTTCGAGCTGGTCGCGGTCGAGTACCTGCGCGGTCTTGGCTGCGTCGTACAAATTGCCGCCAAAGATGTCCCAACCGGTGAATACGATGTCGTTCAAATCCGCGATCGGAATGAAATCCTTGATGAGCGGAGTCCGATCATCCGTACGCTTCCCGAGTCGGATCGTGCCCATCTGCGTCATGGATCCAATCGGCTTCGCAAAGCCACGGCGTACTGCTTCCACGCCGGCGATAAGCGTCGTCGCGACGGCCCCCATGCCGGGGATCATGATTCCAAGCTTTCCTGTAGCAGGCTTAATATCCGCTGCACTTTGCGCAGCGGTTATGGGTGTTGACATGCTGTGGCGTTACCCTTCATTGAAGCGATTTTCCGATTGCCGGACAATCCAGTATCGCTACAAAGTTTGGGCAACGCAAACTTCCCATATCGCTTGTCAGATTATTCACCCTATGCACAAAAGCCGCATTTCGTGCGGGTATGCGCTCTATCTCCTGCATCTAAGTAAGCGTTATCCCGTCTATTCATAGCACCGGTTGCGGGTATCCGGTTAAGGCAGATAGCGCTAACGTAGGTTTGCCGGTCGGCTAACTCGCGCGCTCCCGAGCACCGGTCCGGTTCTTCCAGTGCGTCCACACGAACCACACGATACCAATGACCAGCACAAGTTCGACGGCGATGTGAAAGTGGCCGAAGAAGGCCTTGATGCGATCGTTCCTTGCCGCGTCCTT
>CAZZYB010000185.1:0-7521 GCA_964658125.1 uncultured Acetobacteraceae bacterium
CGGCGGTGTGGCTGCGGGCCATCAGAATGGTGAGGCCGATGGAGGTGATCATGAAGAAGATGGCTGCGTAGGTGGTGAGCTTGGTGAGCAGGTTGGCCGCGCCACGAGGACCGAATGCGGTCTGCGAACCCTGGCCGCCGAAGGCTCCGGCGAGATCGGCCGACTTGCCCTGCTGGAGCAGAACGACGCCGATGAGGAAGAGGCAGACAACGACATGGACGACTATGAGCAGATAAACCATTGTTGTTTCTGAGCCTTCTTCGAGCAAAATGTTGGATTGGTGCGGAGGAGGGGACTTGAACCCCTATGCCTTGCGGCGCTAGCACCTCAAGCTAGTGCGTCTGCCAATTTCGCCACCTCCGCTTAGAGGCCTGCAACACGCGGAGGTGCGGCAGGAGTGACGTTGCAATCCGTTGCTTAGTATAGCACTGTTTGAAGCCGTTCCTGGGCTCGCCGAGCGCGTGGAAAACTGACGCGCGGACCACGAAAGGTGCGGTGTGGAAGTAGACTACGCAGCAGAGATTCTTCGGGAGAATGACGATGCGCGTTTGGTTGCGGTGCATGGCAATGCTGGCGTTTGGGATGGTTGGAGTGGCGCAGCAGGCGCCGCTGGTGACGAAGGCTCCGGCGGGCAAGTGGGCGATTGTGTTGCATGGCGGCGCGGGCGTGATTGAGCGGAGTTCGATGACGCCGGAACGGGATGCGGCTTATCGTGCGGGGCTGGATGAGGCGATCCATGCGGCGGCTGCGGTGCTGGACAAGGGTGGCAGCGCTGTCGATGCAGTGGAGGCGGGGTTGAAGAAGTTGGAGGATAATCCGCTGTTCAATGCGGGCAAGGGGGCGGTGTTCGATGCGGAGGGAAGGAACGAACTGGATGCGGCCATCATGGATGGGAAGACGCTGATGGCGGGAGCGGTGGCGGGGGTGACGCGGACGAAGAATCCGATTTCGCTGGCGCGGGCGGTGATGGAAAAGTCGCCGCATGTGATGTTGATGGGGCCGGGGGCGGATGAGTTTGCGGCTAGTGTGGGGTTGCAGCAGGTTGAGCCTTCTTATTTCTTTACGGAGCCGCGGTGGCAGGGGTTGGTGCGGCAGTTGAAGAAGGAAGGGCGGCCGGTGCCGGCGCGGCCTGTGGGTGCTCCGGCGGAGCCTGCGAAGCCGATGGCGGAGTTGGAGACTCAGGACGCGCATAAGTGGGGGACTACCGGGTTAGTGGCTCGGGATCGGAGTGGGAATATTGCGGCGGGGACTACTACGGGCGGGACCCAGGCGAAGAGGTTTGGGCGGGTGGGGGATTCGCCGATTATTGGAGCGGGGACTTATGCTTCGGATGCTTGTGGCGTGTCGGCTACGGGGACGGGGGAGTACTTCATACGGCTGACTGTGGCGCGGACGATCTGTGCGCGGGTGCAGTATCTGCATGAGCCCTTGCAGGTGGCGGTGGATGAGGTGGTGGGGAAGGAGCTTACGGCGATGAAAGGCGATGGCGGAGTGATTGCGCTGACGCCGGATGGGCAGATGGCCTGGGGCTTCAATACTCCGGGGATGTTTCGGGCGCGGTTGGTGGAGGGTGGGGCGGTGCAGATGGGGATTTACAAGGACGAGCCGTAGTTAGAGTGAAGGGCGAAGAGTGAAGGGAAAGATGGCGCGGAAAGAGATGTGCCTCAGCGGGCAAGAAGCAGGTCCTTCGCTCCGCTCAGGATGACAGTTTTACTTGGCTGGTGAGTTTAGAAGTGCTGTCTGAGGTCGGCGAAGGTGCTTAGTTCGATGAGGCGCTGGCCCTGGGGTGGGGCGTCGATGACCTCGTGTTCGAGGACCCAGGTGAAGTCGTGGGGGATGAAGACGGCGTGCAGGCCGGCAGCCAGGGCGGGGTTGACGTCTGATTTTGGGGAGTTGCCGACCATCCAGGTTGAGGATGGGTCGCATTGGTGGCGGGCGGCTAGATCGCGGTAGGCGGGCTCGTGTTTTTCTGCGAGGACTTCTACGCCGGAAAAGAGTGGGGCAAGGCCGGAGCGCTCGAGCTTGCTCTTCTGCTCGTCTTCGTTGCCCTTGGTGACGAGGATGAGGCGGTGGCGCTGATTGAGGTCATGGAGGGTTTCGTGGACGCCCGGGAGGAGCTCGATTTCCTGGTCGGCGATGGAGTCGACGAAGGAGACAATGCGGTCGTGCTTTTCGGCGGTGACGGGGGCGTCGGAGAGCTGCTCGAAGCATGCGACCAGGGAGCGGTGGAAGCTTTTGAGGCCGTAGCCGTGGGCGGCGATGGTGGCGTGCTCGCAGAGGTTGAGGTGCTCGCGGACTTCTTCGTTGGTGTGGACGCGGTGGTCGAGGTAGGAGATGAAGGCGGCGATGGCGCGCTCGAAGTAGATGTTGTTTTCCCAGAGGGTGTCGTCGGCGTCGAAGAGCAGGGTCTGGGCGGTTTTGAGCGGCGCTGCGGGCGCGGTGGAGGCCATGATTGATTGTAGTCGGGGAGCTAAGCAAGAACGCAAAGGACGCAAAGGGGTGGGCGATATCGACGATGGAAGTAATGTTCCTGCTTTGAGTCCTTTACAACCAGGCGGGTGGATGCGCGTTCATTTATGATGACGCAATCTGTATAGCAATGTTGAACGGGCTGGGTTTTAGATATACGCGAGGTTCGTCATGATCCCGTCCGCCGGACAACGAGTGGGACCCTACGAAATACTCGGACGGCTGGGCAGCGGTGGCATGGGGTTGGTGTTCAGCGCGTGGGACAGCCGACTGCAGCGCGATGTTGCGATCAAGCTGCTGCGCGATGAGTACTCGGATGGCGAGACGCGGGAACGGTTTCTGCGCGAGGCGCGTGCGGCGTCGGGCTTGAATCATCCGAATATCTGCACGGTGTTCGACCTGGGCGAGCAGGACGGCGATCCTTACCTGGTGATGGAGCTGCTGAAGGGTGAGACGCTGCGGTCGCGCATTCTGGCCGGGCCGATGTCGGCCGAGGAGCTTGTCCATGCGGCCACAGAGATCGCGGATGGGCTGGCGGCGGCGCATGGTCGCGGAGTGATTCACCGGGACATCAAGCCGGCAAATATTTTTCTGGTGGACAAGCCTAGCGGGGGGTGGCAGGCGAAGGTGCTGGACTTCGGCCTGGCGAAAATTGAGATCGGGGGCGAGACCGATGAAGCGCGGGAGGTGACCGGGTTTGGGTCAACGGTCGGGACGGTTAGTTATATGTCTCCGGAACAGGCTCGGGGTGAGCCTCTGGATGCGCGGTCGGACTTGTTTGCGCTGGGGGTGGTGATGTATGAGATGGCCACCGGACGCGTGCCGTTCCGCGGAGCCACAAGTGCGCTGGTTTTTGTGCGGCTGCTGGGGCATCCACCGCAACCGGTGCGTGAGGCCAACCCGACGATTTCCGCGGAGCTTGACGCGATCATTTTGAAGTTGCTGGCGAAGGAGCGTGAGGGCCGCTTCCAATCTGCGGCTGAGGTTGTGCGTGCGCTGCGTAATGTGGATTTGAAGAAGCTGGCGAAGGCAGAGGGAGTCGCGCGACAGTCCAACGATGCAAGAGGGTTGGAAGTTTCCAAGGGACCGGAAGCGACTGCGGCGGTGCAGGAGGTCGAGAGTGCGGAAGAGGTTTCGAGGGACGAGATGCTTCTGCCGCCCGTGCGCTGGGAGACCGTGCCACCTGTGACGCTGGCGCCGTCGGTTGAGCATTGGAGGTCGAAACCAGCGTCCATCGGAGGCACCGGGGCTCAATCTGGGGCTGAGGTGCTCGTTGAAGTTGATGCTCCGCCTCCGCCGGCCCCTGCGAGACGGAACCCAAGTTTCGACTACGTTGTGCCGGGAGATGAGGCGGTTGTTACGCTCGCGCCGGTGGGACTCTCCAAAGCAGCGCGGACGATGATCTGGGTTATGGCCGCCGTTGTGGGTGTGGTGATCGCGGGAGTTATTTATTCAGGAACGCGCCGACACGTTCCGGCTATCCACGGGCAAGTGGAGTTGATGATGGCGTCGATCATCAATCACAGCGGCGACAAGGCGCTGGACGGCGTGCTGATCGAAGCACTGCGGCTGGACCTGGCGCAGTCGTCGAAGATCGCGTTGACGAGCGGGCCGGGTGTGGATGCGGAGTCCGCGGGTTTGAGTACGCAGGAGGTTTCGGTTGAAGCGGCTCGACAGGTGGCGGCGGCGGCGGGTGCGACTTGCTTTCTTTACGGTGAAGCGCGCCAGAGCGGCGGGGCAGAGGTTGTAAGCGTGCGCGTTTACGATGTGGGCAGCGGCGAGGCGCTGCTGACGGCGGAGGAGAAGGCCGCGAGTCGGCAGCAGATGGCTGAGGCGATCGATCGGCTCTCGACACAGATACGGGTCGGGCTGGGTGAGCCGGAGGATGTTGTCGCGCGGTCGAGCGTGCCGCTGGCCCGCGATGCTACCTCGAACATTGAGGCATTACAGGCTTTCGTTGCGGGCATGGCCGCTGATGGCAATGGTCGTAACCCGGAGGCGATTGCGGCACTGCAACACGCTGTGGAGTTGCAGCCAACCTTTACGCAGGCCTGGCTCCGTCTCGCTTCGATTTATCGGAAGGAGCACGCGGAGATCGCTGCGGCAGAGGCTTCTTCGCATGCACGTTCGGTTTCGAGCGGCGCGAGTAGCCGCACTACGACGTTGGCAGCGGCGAGTTATGAGCTTGATGCGACTGCGGACTATCCCCGGGCTCTGGCGTTGCTGGATCAGCTTGGGGCAAGCTATCCCGTTGACAGTGCTGTGCAATCTGAACGGGCGTTGCTGCTGCGGCTACAGGGTAAGTTTCCGGAGGCGATTGAGGCGGCGCAGGCGGCGTTGGCGCGGAATCCGCATGATCTTGAAGCGTCTCGCCAGGCAGAATATGCGATGGTGGCGCTGGGCCGCGTTGAGGCTGCGGCGCAGTTGGAGACTGAATCCGCGGGGCGCAGGGTGGGTGATCCTGAGCTGCGGATCCTGGTGGGATTTCTGTCGGATCGATCAGGCGCTGGTTTGCAAGTGAAGGAGTTGGAGTGGCTGAATGCGCAGGTGCTGGATGCTACCGGCCGCATGGACATGGGATTGGAGACGTGGCGAGGGGCGGAGAGTGCGGCGAAAGCTACCCCCGCGTTGGCGTCAGCGGGGGCTTATGCGATGTCGCAGGCTGCGCTCAACCGGGCGATGACCGGTGACTGCGGTTTGGTGGGCGCGCTGGTGGGTGAAGCGGCGGCGCTGCCGCGCGGGCAGAGTGCTATCTTCGCCAGTGGAATGGCTTTGGGACTGTGCGGCGATTTGGATGGTCCGCGGACGGCGCTGGCGGCGCTGACGACGCAATATCCGCAATCGTTTCCGGCGAAGAGTTACTACCTGGGGAATTTGATGGCGGTGCAGCAGCTTCGGTCTGGCGATCCTAATGGCGCGTTGACAGCGCTTGGGGGAGCGGCGGCGTACGATCTGATGTCGTTGACACCTTACATGCAAGGGCTGGCGGATAGTGCTGCTGCGAAGTGGCCTGCGGCGATTTCGGATTTTCAGTTTGTGCTGCTGCATCGCGGGGCGGCGATGCTTACAAACGCGCCGATGTATGCGATGGCGCAGCTTGGATTGGCGAGGGCGTACTCGGCTGACGGGGATAGGGCCAACAGCGTGGCGGCGTACAAGGCTTTTGCGCAGATGTGGAAAGCGGCTGACGCTGGGGACCCTTTGTTGATCGAGGCGCGAAAGCACTCCAGGTAGGTTCGGGCTACGTGGTTGGGTTGAGGCGGCGTTGCCACTCTGCGATGGCTGCGGTGTCGGCGGCGGGGAAGGTAAGGTGGCCTACTTTGCGGCCGGGGCGGGGGACTTTGCCGTAGTCGTGGCGATGCAGAGTGGGGAAGAGTGCGGTTTCGGATTCTGGGGGCATGGCGCCGATGCAGTTGAGCATGACGGTGGGGCGGCTGGCGGTGCTGCCGAGGTCCATGTCGAGCATGGCGCGAAGAGCGTTTTCGAACTGCGATGTGTCGGAGCCTTCGATGGTCCAGTGGCCGGAGTTGTGGACTCGGGGAGCCATTTCATTGGCGATAAGGGCGTTGTCTTTTACGAAGAATTCTATGGCGAGGCAGCCGATGTAGCTCAGCTTTTCAAGGACCAGGCGCATGTGGGCTTCGGCCTCAGTTTGCAGCTTGGGATTGTCGTAAGGCGCGATCGAGGTACGCAGGATGCCGTTGCGGTGGATGTTGTGGGTGAGCGGGTAGAAGGCGATGTTGCCCCTCGCGTTGCGGGCGGCGATGAGGGAGACTTCGAGGTCGAAGTTCACCATGCCTTCGAGGATGCAGGGGGCTCCGCCGGTGTGGGCCCAGGCGGATGATGCTTCGTCAGTGTGGCCGAGGCGGACCTGGCCGCGGCCGTCATAGCCGAGGCGGCGGGTCTTGAGGATGGAGGGCGCGCCGATGGTGTCGAGTGCGATGTGCAGATCGCGAAGGCTGTTGACCGCGGCGTAGGGTGCGGTGGCGACTCCGTTGAAACGGAGGAAGTCTTTTTCGAAGAGACGGTCCTGGGCTATGCGGACTGCCTGCGCCTGGGGTGCCAGGTGAGGGAGATCCGCGAGTACGCTGGTTTCGACGTTCTCGCTTTCGATGGTGAGGACGTCGACGCTGTCGTGGAAGGTGCGGACGGCGACGGGGTCTTCGAGGTCGACGGGGAGGACGGGAGCGGCTTGTTCTGCGCAGTCACCGGGGCGGCCGGCGCAGACGACGTCGACGTTGAGACGCTGCGCGGCCTGGGCAAGCATGAGGGCGAGCTGGCCTGCGCCGAGGATTCCTATGCGGGGTTTGGTCATGCGCGGGGGTCGGAGTTTTTGAGGACGGATTTGGTTTGAGCGCTACGGAACTTTTCGAGTTTGACGGCGAGGGGTTTGTCTTCGAGCGCAAGGATGGAGGCGGCGAAGAGGCCGGCGTTGCGGGCCCCAGCTTCGCCGATGGCGAAGGTGGCGACGGGGATGCCGGCGGGCATCTGTGCGATCGAGAGGAGGGAGTCGAGGCCGTCGAGGGCTTTGCTTTTGATGGGGACGCCGAGGACGGGGAGCGTGGTTTTGGAGGCGACCATGCCGGGGAGGTGGGCGGCTCCGCCGGCTCCGGCAATGATGAGGCTGAGGCCGCGGGCGCGGGCGGTTTCGGCGTAGGCGATCATCTTGTCGGGGGTGCGGTGGGCGGAGACGACTTCGGCTTCGTAGGCGATGCCGAACTCTTCGAGCGCGCGGGCGGCGTGCTCCATGGTGGGCCAGTCGGAGCGGGAGCCCATGATGATGCCGACGAGAATTTCTTTGCGTTTTGCCATTACGGTTTCCAGTTTCGCAGGACTTCGACGAAGGCCGCCTGCTCGAGGGATTGGACGCGGTCTTTGAGTGTTTCCACCGTATCATCCGGCCGGACGGGGGTTCGTTTTTGGAGGACGATGGCGCCGGCGTCTACGTCTTCGGTGACCTGGTGGATGGTGCAGCCGGTCTCGGTGACGCCGCTGGCGAGGACGGCTTCGTGGACGCTGCGGTTCATGAGGCCTCCGAAGGCTGGGAGTAGG
>CAZZYB010000186.1:0-7506 GCA_964658125.1 uncultured Acetobacteraceae bacterium
CCCTATTCGATCTCCGCGGTAGGAACCCCAAGTGAGCTGACAGGAGTCTCCGATCTCAGTGAACACCAGGCCATCGAAGCTGTAGCTGAAGCGCGCCAGTCCTTCGATACCCCAAGCCGAACGCAACCACAAGCTTTTGGCTGTGAGCACTGGAACGACAATTGATCCTGGCTGGTCAATACGCTTCAATGTTCTTACCCCTTCATTTTGGACGATAGCGAGCCTGCAGCTTGTTTTTGCAAAATGCGCCAAGCCAGCTTCTTGCCCGTCCGCAAGGCCGGATAAGCTTACTTTCACAGTTACTTCTGCCTTCGAGGAGCGGGCCGCGCGCTGCGTGACGACACCACGAACACCCGCGAAGCCGGGCTTACTACTTATCGGCATGAGAGCTTGCAGCCGTAGACCACGACCGGTCAGAGACCATGCATCGGGTTTTGGCTGATAACGCCATTCCCATTCAGGGGACAACGACCGCTCGCGCAACGAGTCGCTCGCAAACAACGCAGACGTTGACTTCTTGCGGATAGGCTTAGAGCCACCCCAGACCATCTCTCCGATCCGATCCGGGCCCGGCCGGCCGATGATAGGCCAGCCATCGAGCCAGGTTATTGGAAGCAGCGCCCCCGCACGACCTTCCCAGTCTCCCCGCCCTTGATGGGTCAGGAACCACCAACTTCCATCCTTGAGCTGAATTAGACCGCCCTGATTCGGCTCTTTGTCGACGAGTCCATGAACGTGGTTGAGCTGCCGAACCTCCCACGGCCCTTGTAAATCCTTGGAGCGCTCCATCATTGCCACTCGACCTTCGGGCTTGACTTCACTGAAGTAGTGGAAGTAAACGCCTCCTATCTTGTATAGCTTGTTGGCTTCGCTGCCACGAGACTGATGGATGACGCGGTCGGTTCCCTCAACGATTTCGTCATTGCCTGCATTCATCGAGAACAGATGAATTCGATACTTCTGCCCGTCCTCGTCTGCATCGGTGCGCGTTGTCACCAGATAGCCTTTGCCATCATCATCCCAGAAGGGACATGGGTCATCCCAACCGCGTGCGGCGATGACTAGTTTGGGTGAGGACCATGTGCCCTCGGGATGGCTTGCTCTGGCCATATAGATTCCGCCGTCTGGGGTTCCGAAATAGACCCAGAAGTGGCCATCGTGATAACGAATAGAACCAGCCCAGATTCCTCGCCCATCACGGTTCATCCGGCTCCACCCAAGCTCCGGATCCAAGGCGGTTAGATCGCTAACGACATGACCGACAATCTGCCAATTCACCAGGTCGCTCGAATGCAGGACAGCCATTCCCGGGGAATACTGCATCGTGGACGAGATTGCGTAGAAATCATCGCCAACGCGGATCGCATCCAGATCACTGAAGTCGCCCGGCAGAATGGGGTTTACGAATGTGGCATTACCTTGATCGCCCCACTTTCCAGTGGAGGACAATACCGCAAATGGGTCTGAGCCAGCCGATGGACTCTGCTGTGCGCGGGCGTCCTGGGAAATAAAACCCACGATCAAACAGATGCCGCCGAACAAAAGTATGCGCCGATTCCGTGTTGCAGTCGTTGTTGTTATTGAGACCTTCATGTTGTGCCCCCCGCCTTTGGGTTCGTTGACCTACGATCTTCGTCGGATTGACTGCTATAGCTTGGACCGCGATCAACTGTCCGATCGGGCATGCAGGACGTTCCGGTGAGCAGGTTCTTCCTCCTGACCGGTCGATGCCGCCATGGGAATTGACGTCCGATGATTCGCATGTGCGGCCTCAGACCTTCGTGACTCGGATTGCAAGATAAGGGCGGATGGGAAGTGTGATGTCTACCTTGCCATGCAGTACGCCTTCTACTGGAGTTATGGTCATCGCCAAAGTGTCGATGATCTCCGCGATGAAGTGTCCCTCGTCTGGGAGTTTGTAGCTTTGCGTCGCGTGCTGCCTATCCCAAAGGTAGGTCAGGTAATACTCTCCCTCTACCCCCCAAGTGTTCCTGTCCCGCAGCACCGTAGCGCCTGACGGAGCTGCATTCACAATCTGCTTGAAAAACTTCAGCAACGCCGGGCTGCGTCCCACCATGATGCCGCCTTTTGACCACCATAGCTCTTCGTGTGGGTTCAGGTAGGTCTCGCCGTGTCCGCAAAACGCACCCTCTACGAGGGTCTTCCAGAAGTTCCCAACCAGCCGTTCAGCCGAAATGTCTCCCCAGCCTTCGGGGATATCTCCTTCATACCGGCACTCGTCGAAGATTACCGGCTTTCCGTATTTTCGGAGATAGATCGGTGCATTATCGGGCATGTCGTTCTGCACGCTGACGTGGCTGACCCAAGGTTTTGTATGGTCGAAGAATATCTTCTGCTGGTGGATGGAGCACATATGGCGGTAGGGGTCACGCTTCGCGATGATCTCGCCGAAGCGTTCGAAGTCAGCCTGCTTCTTCGTCTTGAAGTAGTCCCATTCATTTGCTACCGACCACCAGACGTTCCGGTACGCTGCAAGGCGCGCGATCACATAACGTAGATAGCGATCGTCATAGTCCCCGCCCATGTTGTCGAAGCCCCAGTGCCCTTCATCATAGGGGTGGAACAGAATCACATCCGCCTCAATCCCCAACTCGCCTAGCTGCGCTATCCTTTGCTCGAAGTGCTGGAAATATTCAGGGTTGAATTGTGTAAAATCCCACTGATTCGGTGCCTGCCCCACGAACGGATAGCGCGGTGGCTCAACGTGGTTGTAGTTGAACCACTTTGGAAATACGCACATCCGAAGTTTATTGAAGGGTGCAGCGGCAAGCGTCTTCAGAGTTTCCTCTTCCAATGCTTGGGGCTGGCTGGTCCATGCGTAACAGGTTGTTCCTAGCTCGCGATACGGCGTGCCGTCTGCATAAATGAAGTGGTACTGGTCTTTCACGCGCACGAGCCCGTGGTTGCTTTCCCCTGCCGCGGTCACCGTAAATGTTCCAGTTTTCCCCTCCAGATGTGGCCGGTTGCTGTTGGTTTTGTAGTTCCATGTGCCGACAGCGTCAGGCATAAACCGCACCCGGTAGGTTCCCCCACCGTCATAGAAGCCCTCGACCACGACCGATCTGCCAGAGTGCTCAAAGGTTGCGCCAAAATCAACGTCAACAAACGGATGAGCCTCGATTGGACCATGGTACGAAGCCTCGAAGATACCCCACTGCTCTACCGCGGTGCGCGCGCTTCTTGCTGATTGACCAGCGCTTTGCAGCATTCCTGGCCCGATCACCGAGCCGACTGCAACGAAGGTGCCGGACTTTACCAGTTCTCTACGCGACCAAGTCATCCTTCTCCTCTTTCAATACATAGCTTGACCACAGTAGCAGGCTCTAAAGCAAGAGCATCATTCAATTGTCAGAACTTGGTTATGCGAAATCGTCATTCAGCGTTGCCGGTTGCAGGATCGATCGAATCAACCGGTTAACTCCAATCGGAGTCTTGATACGGATATTCAAGCCGGACAGGCAACCACCGTAAGTTGAGCCAAGGACTTAAACCTTCTGGCACCATCCTTACTGAAAGATGGGAGCTTCGAGTTGCGGAAGTGTGTGCAGCTCAATGGCTCTTGCACTCGACGAACTTTAAATTTTAGCGATGATCCGTCACTTTCCAGTGAATTCTTTCGCGATTGTAGATAACGCGTCCTGCGAATCCGTTCGGAACGGGGCGGCTGGCAACCCCGCACCGTTGACCAGGTTCGCACCATCTGGATAGTTGTCCCAGGCGTAGCGCACGGACACGGGAGAAGCTATCTCGTCGCTGTGGACCACAACATTCTCTCCCTGGACGATGGCGCTGGCATTGACGTATCTACCGTCAGCACCTGCAATCTGAAACCATTGCAACGGTCCTCCCTTGCCGCTTAGCCCCGCAGCATGGCTGAAGTGAAGGATGATGCTTGCTCCTTCTATCCGCGTGCCCGCAAGAACCGGTCCGGAGAACTCGATCTTTTTACCGTAGACGTTCGCCAGGGCGATACGGCTCAGCCTGTCTCCTACGGGTTCTTTGTTCTTAGGATGAACGTTGGTCGGATCGCCCACGTCGAGCGTCACTGCCATACCGGTGTTTGGTAACGACAGCAGCTGCGCCTGGCCCTCCCGGACCATCGGGTTGTTGCTGGAATTTTTGAGCGGAGGCAATTGCACACAATAGAAAGGAAAGTTCCCTTCACCCCACTCCTGGCGCCAATCATTCACGAGCGCTTCCATGACGTGCGGATAGAGCGCTACTCCCGCTTTGCCACCAACGATAGATTCACCCTGGTACCAGATCACACCGCGCATCGCAAAAGGAATGATCGGATGCACCATCCCGTTATAGAGAACCGTGGGCTGGTGCTGATCCTGGACCGGGTCACGCAATGGACCAGGCTTGCCCTGACGCGCGTTGATCGTCTGCGGTGCAGATGGAGCTTGATCTGTTGTGGCATGGGGATGGGTCTTGTAGAAGCTATATAGGTCATCGAAGCGGTCGAGCATGGCTTTCATCTGCGGATCACGTGCAGCCGCCGGCCTTGAAACCCAGGACTCCGCTGTACTTGCGCCAAATGCCACAACCAGCATGCCTACTGGACGTTTAAGGGCTTGGTTGAGATCGCGGCCGAAGAGATAGGCCACGGCCGAGAATGCCGGAGCATTCTCTGGTGTGGCTATCTTCCATTCGCCACTGATCTCTGACTGCGGCTCATACGCCTTCTTCGTAGTCGCCATGAAGATGCGTAGTTGCGGGTAGTTTGCCGCAGCTATCTCCTTATCTTCATCCTGCATCCCCGCGAAGGCGGCTACCTTCGCCGAAACCGTGAACGCCATATTCGATTGGCCTGAACCTATCCACACTTCGCCCACGAGCACGTCGTGGACGATGACGGTATTCTTTCCAGTAATCGTCATGACAAAAGGACCGCCCGGCGCCAATTTGCCAAGCTTTACGATCCACTTCCCATCTGTATCCGCAGTCGTGGTTTTCTTTTGCTTTGCAAACGAGACGACAATTTTTTCGCCCGGATCGGCGGTGCCCCACACCGGCACGGACATACCGCTCTGCAACACGGCGTGATTGCTGAACAACTGATTGGGTTTCACATCAGCAAACGCGACAGCAGCAAACAAAAGGGTAGACGCAACGGCACATACCTGGGCAATTCTCATTCAACACCTCATCTGGATTTAACCACGCGCCTATCTACTGCGATGGGGCGCGTTGAGTACCAGAACCCCTCAGCATTCGTCTTAATAAAAAACACTTACGAAGCACCATCATCACCCTTGCGCCGTCATCACAGTGCAACCGTACGTTTCTGCTCTTCGCTATCGCAGCGGCTATGACCAGCTGAGTGATGACCACCAGCCGGTGCCAATCTTACTCAGTCGCGAGGTCTAGCGTTATCCTAAGCAGGCCGACCTTATATCGGGATGATTTTTTTTGTCAAGTCACGTCGACTCCAAGAGGGCGAGCGCTGTCGTGTGATGGCTACATCGGAGTAGTTGTCGTGATTTCACTTAAGATCAAAGATTTTCTCCATTAGTTGCCACCGCGCCGTCGAATCGGAATCAATGGCGATGTCTTGATACCGTGACATCAGCAGTTCCCATTCCTGAACTTCGGGATTGGCGAGATCCATAGCGGCCTTCCTCTCAAACGTAAAATCATCGGTTGTCACCATGATCATTACGAGCCGGCGATGCAACAGGTAGATTTTCATATCGTGGACGCCAGCGTCACGAATGCTTTTGTGGATTTCGGGACGCCCGACGCGGTGGAGTTCGACGTATTCGGCGATCAAGTCCTTGTCGGGCCGAAGATCGAGAGTCAGGCAATATTGCTTCATGTTGGATTCACCTCGAACCGTGCAATCACACGCACTTGCGGGCCAGGCGTCTGCAAGGAGCAGGCGAATCCTGATTTCTATCGGCGCCGCCAGCGCATGATCTCCAATACAGGGTAAACGATAAACCAGAATAGGTGGACGAACCACAGGAATGATCATGGTCGATCTCCGCAAGTAAGGTCATTTTTCGCCGAGCGTAGGCGAATCTGCGGCCTTGTATAGTTATGTTGATGACTGCAAGCATGAGGGATCGCTGGAGACGCCACTCCTGCTGAAGCCGCCTTGCTCGGCTTTGCGGGAAGCAGCGGTGGTCCAAACTGCAGCTTGGCAAAAGCTCAGGCGCGGGAGTTCGCATGGCAGTTCGCTTGAAAGACATCGCTCAATCGCTGAACGTATCGATCGTCACCGTGTCGAAAGTGCTGAATGGAAACACGAGTATAAGCGAGAGCACGCGAGCGAGAGTTGTTGCTTGCGCGAACCAGCTTGGTTACCGAACCAATCTAACAGCCAAGAGCCTCGTGACAGGCAAGTCCAAGATGATCGGCCTTATCGTGCCGGACCTGTTTCATGGGTTCTTCTCGGAGATCGCTGCAAGCATGTCGGACGAACTACGAATCCACAAGTATGGCTTGCTGATCGCTTCGTCACGGGAAGATGCTGAATTGGAGCGCAGCGAAATTGAGCAGATGCTCGCCCGTAATGTGGATGCGCTTGTCGTCGCAAGTTGCAAATCATCTTCCAAAACGTTGAAGGCAGCGGGTATTCCAGTGGTTCTGCTGGATCGACGGCTGCGAGGGGTGAACGCCGCGAGCTATGTGGGGACCGATAATTTGCTGGTTGGTGAACTTGCTACAAAACACCTGCTCGCTATCGGAAGGAAGCGCATCGCGCACATCGGCGGGCCCACGTCTAGTCCTGCCCAAGATCGGGAGGCGGCATATCGTCGCGTTCTCTGCGACTATGGCATGCGCGTCCCGGAAGGATTTGTGGTCAAGCGAGCCAAGAACGAGGAGTCCAGCCCGATCACAGGAGCACAAGCGATGCGAAAGCTCCTTAAACTGAAAAATCGTCCTGACGCGGTCTTTTGCTACAACGACCCTACCGCAATTGGTGCCATGGCCGCGATTCTCGATTCTGGCCTCTCCATACCTGGGGACATTGCGATTGTGGGGTGCGGGAACATCCAGCACGCGGCGTACACGCTCGTACCTCTTACATCCGTGGACCAGAATACGGTGCAACTGGGAACTGCGGCCGCGACCCTCGCCATGACTCGGACGGAGCGAACAAGTGCACCAACCGACCGCGAAGAGTTCGTCGTTAAGCCGAAATTAGTCATTCGCAGGTCGTCTGTGACGAACTCCTGAGTTCCTCATCGGAGAGGGCCGATGCATTGGCAAAGGCTCCTCCGGAACGGGCCTGCCGCATTTCGACTGAAATATAAGTTCCGTATTGACATGTGTGGTTGCGACGAAGTAACGTTCCGTCTCGTACAAGTTTAACGTTTACCCAAGCCAAAGAGGTCGCATTTCCTCAGGTCCTTCCTACTAGGGGTCCAGGGATTTCGAGACATCCGTCGGTAAACGCTAGATCGAAATTCGATTCGAGGACACCTCTATGTTTTCAACAACAAACGACCTTTCAGGAGTTGATAGCTGGTCTGT
>CAZZYB010000187.1:0-7451 GCA_964658125.1 uncultured Acetobacteraceae bacterium
CGTTCGAAGAGGAGCTGGCCTGTGCGGGCCAGCTTTTGCGCAGCTTCGTAGCGGCGGTGGCTGAGGAAGATTTTTACGGCGGCCTGCATAGCGATATTTTCGGGGTTGAGCTTGCCGCTGAGGGTCTTCTGGTCTTCTCGGACGATGCGGCCGCGGAGGTGGATGAGGGTTTCGGGGATGTTGATTTTTACGGGGCAGACTTCGTAGCAGGCTCCGCAGAGTGTGGAGGCGTAGGGAAGCGAACGGGAGTGTTCGAGGTTCTGCAGCTGCGGTGAGAGGATGGCGCCGATGGGACCGGCGTAGATGGACCCATAGGCCTGCCCGCCGGTTTCGCGGTAGACGGGGCAGGCATTGAGGCAGGCTCCGCAGCGGATGCAGGCGAGGGTTTCGCGCTCGCGCTCGTCCAGAAGCTGGGCCGTGCGGCCGTTGTCGAGGAGGATGACGTGGAAGGCCTGCGGACCGTCGCCTGGGGTGACGCCGGTCCAGAGAGAGTTGTAGGGGTTCATGCGCTCGCCGGTTGCGGAGCGGGGGAGGAGCTGGAGGAAGACTTCGAGGTCCTGGAAGGTGGGGATGACTTTTTCTATGCCAACGAGGGTGATGAGGACGTCGGGCATGGTGAGGCACATGCGGCCGTTGCCTTCGGATTCGACCACGCAGACTGTGCCGGTTTCGGCGATGGCGAAGTTGGCTCCGCTGAGGCCGATTTTTACGCGGAGGAAACGGTCGCGGAGGTAGTGGCGGGCTGCGGCGGTGAGGTCCTCTGGCGCCTCCGTCAACTCCGGAAGATTCATCGTGCGGCGAAAGATCTCGGCGATTTCGAAGCGGTTTTTGTGCAGAGCGGGAACGACGATGTGGGAGGGTTCGTCGTGGCCCATCTGCACGATCATGTCGGCGAGATCGGTTTCGATCGGGACGATGCCGGCGGCTTCGAGCGCTGCGTTTAGCTGGATTTCGTCGGAGGTCATGGTCTTGACCTTGATGACTTCCGTGCCGCCGTACTGGCGGATCAGGTCGATGGCAATTTTGTTGGCTTCGTCCGCATCGCGGGCCCAGTGGACCTTGCCGCCTGCCTTTTCGAGGTTGCGTTCGAACTCTACAAGGTAGTGGTCGAGATGTGCGAGCGTGTGGGACTTGATGTCGCTGGCGGACTGGCGAAGCGCTTGCCAGTCGGGCATTTCTTCTACGCGGAGAGCGCGCTTGCCGCGGATGACGTTGGTGGCGTGATGTACGTTGCGGCGAAGCTGGTCGTTTTGCAGCGCGGCGTGCGCGGCGATCGGGAAGGCAGGGGCGGCGGAAGTTTTGCCGACGCGGATGCTCATTGGGGGGCCTCGCTGGCGAGGATTTCGGCGAGGTGCATGGTGCGGACCGGAGAGCCTGCGCGGTGCAGGCCGCCGTAGATCTGCATGAGGCAGGAGTTATCGAGGGCGGTGACTACGTTCGCTCCGGTCTGGAGTACGCAGCCGTTTTTCTCGGTCAGCATGGCGGCGGAGACGTCGGCGTTCTTGACGGCGAAGGTGCCGCCGAAGCCGCAGCACTGTTCTTGATTCGGGAGCTCGATGAGTTCGAGGTCGCGGACGGCTCGGAGGAGCTTGCGCGGGGCGTCGCCCACGTGGAGCATGCGGAGCGAGTGGCACGAAGGGTGGTACGTGACCTTTTCAGCGAAGCGGGCCCCTACGTCGGTGAGGCTGAGGCGATTGGCTAGCAGCTCGGAGAACTCGAATACGCGGGGGAGCAGGGAGCGGACGTCCGCGAGGAAGGCGGGGTCATTTTCGCGCTCGGCCATGAGTTCGTAGTGCTCGCGCATCATGGCTACGCAGGAGGCGGAGGGGACGCAGACGACCTCGGCATCGCGGAACATCTGCACGAAGCGGCGGACCAGAGGGATGGCTTCGCCGTGGTAGCCGGTGTTGTAGTGCATCTGTCCGCAGCAGGTTTGCTCGATGGGAAAGGCGACAGTGTGGCCGAGGCGTTCGAGGAGACGTGTGACGGCGATGCCTGTTTCGGGGAACAGGGTGTCGTTGTAGCAGGCGACGAAGAGGGAAACCTTCATAGGGCCCAGGGTCCTGTGCCCAGGGTCCAGCAAATTGAAGTGAAGAATTGCAACATCTACTTTGCCTTCCGGGCCCTGAGCCCTGGCCCTTGACTCAGCGGGCTTTGAGGTAGCTGCCGTACCCGACGACAACCGTAGAACCGATGAGGAGCAGGAGACCGCAAGCCACGAGGATGCGGGTGCGGGCGCTGGTGTCGCGCCATTCTTTGAGGACGATGCCCCAGAGGTTGGCGAAGATGATGATGGAGGCCATGTGGAGGGTCCAGGACGCGAAATCGTACTTGCCCATCTTGGTTTGTCCCATGGAGTAGAAGAAGAACTGGAAGTACCAGATGACGCCGGCTGCGGCGGCGAAGAGGTAGTTGGCGAGGAGGGTGCCGGGCGCGATCTTGAGCAGAAGGCCGCGGGGGTCGACTGCTTCAAGGGTTTCGCCGGTGACGGTGGCGGTGCCCATGGGATTGTCGCCCGGTTCGCCTGCGAACTGGCCCACGGAGTGGTTGCGGGCAATGAGGATGGCTGACCACACGAAGTTGGTCAGAAAGCCGCCCCAGAGAAGGACGATGAGAATGGGGAGGTTGGCGTAAAGCTCGGGGCGGCCAGCGGCAATGAGCTGAGCGTGCGTTAGGTCGCCAATGGGCTTGCCGAAGTCGAGCGCGATGGCGAAGAAGGCGCTCATGATGCCGGCGAAGATGGCGACGAAGAGGCCTTTGACGAAGCTGAAGTCACGCTCGCCGGAGATGGCCTTGTCTTCGGCGGTGATCTCGTGTTCCTTCGAGGCGCCCGCGGCGCCACTGACCGCGATGGCGATGAGGGAGAGGAGGACTCCGGCGAGTGTGACCTGGCCGGAAGTCTCGTGCAGGATGGCGTGGAACTGGTGGTTGTAGATGGGCGGTGCGAGCGTTCCAAAACCAGTGCAGAAGCCGAGCGCGATGGCGTATCCGAGGCCGATCCCGAGGTATCGGATGGCGAGGCCGAAGGTCAGGCCGCCTACTCCCCAGAGGATGCCGAAGAGCATGGTGTAAAAGAGGCTGCGCGAGGGCGCGGCGCGGATGATGTCGAAGGGGTGCGGAACGAAGAGGACGGCGAGCACTGTGGGCGCTATGAGCCAGGCGGCGACGCCCTGAATGAGCCAGTAGATTTCCCACGACCAGCGTTTGATTCCACGGAATGGAATGAAGTTAGTGGCGGAGCAGAAGCCGCCGATCCAGTGGAAGATAACGCCAAGAAACGGATTAGGACCCACGTTGTTACCTCGAGCAAATCATATTTGATTGAAACAGTGCATCGCGACTGTGGTTGCCGACGCCCATCGTACCTGAGCGGACATACGGTTGGGAATCATTTGCCTATTGGATGACTGTCTCTGAACGCGTTTGGAGAGCTTGGGTGTCGGTGTGCAAAAGAACCGAAACGCGTTCGAAACGCTTTTTAGTTGGACAGCATTTCAATAGGTATTATAGTTTCCTGTGTGAAACAGCCGGAGTTTGCGGCCTTCCGAAGGTGGAACCATCGTATGTCAAGCGAACTGAATGAAACCCGCATTTTTGATGCTCTGGATAAATTTGCCATCGAGATCCCTTCGTGGGGCTTCGCCAATACCGGGACGCGCTTCGGGAAGTTCCTGCAAGCGGGGGCCGCTACATCGATTGAGGAAAAGTTTGCGGATGCGGCCGAGGTGAACCGCTTGACTGGCGTGACACCCACCCTGGCTCTGCATGTGCTTTGGGACTTGCCGAAGGGTCTGGCGGATGTCGACAGGATCAAGGCGCTGGAGGCAAAGACCGGGGTCCGGGCAGGGTCGATCAATCCGAATCTGTTTCAGGAGGCGGAATACAAGTTTGGATCGATTGCGAATCCGAGCGCGGAGGTGCGAGCAAAGGCTACCGCTCACCTGATCGACTCGGTGGAGATTGGCAAGGCGCTGGGGGCGGCGGAGGTTTCGCTTTGGATTGCAGATGGATCGAACTATCCCGGCTCGCAGAGCATGCGGCGGCGCATCGGATGGATGAAGGAAGCGCTGGCGAAGACGCATGCGGCACTGGCTCCCGGACAGATCATGCTGGTGGAATACAAGCCCTTTGAGCCGGCTTTTTATCACACGGACATTGCGGATTGGGGTATGGCGCTGGAGTTGTCGCGCAGTGCGGGGCCGCAGGCGAAGGTGCTGGTCGACACGGGGCATCATTATCAGGGCACGAACATTGAGCAGATTGTGGCGTGGCTGTTGGAGTTGAATGCGCTGGGTGGGTTCCACTTCAACGACCGCAAGTATGCCGATGATGATTTGACGCTGGGGTCGATTGATCCTTACCAGGTGTTTCGGATCTTCCACGAGATTCACTTCGACACGGTGGTGCGTGGGGCGAAGAAGATGCCGGCGTTCATGATCGACCAGAGCCACAACCTGAAGGGCAAGATGGAGGCAATGGTGCAAACCGTGGTGACGGCTCAGGAGCTGTATGCAAAGGCTGCGCTGGTGGATCAGGTGAGGCTGGCGGAGCTGCAGGACGGATGCAAGCTGGTGGAGGCCGAAGAGGAGTTTCGCGGCGCGTTCTGGCAGGATGTTCGACCGGTGCTGCAGGCGTGGCGGATAAAACGCGGGATGGCGGCGGACCCGATGAAGGCATTGCGCGAGAGTGGCTACGTGGAAAAGATCTCTGCGGAGCGCGGGGCGAGGAATGCCGCGGGCGCAAGTTCCTATGCGTAGTCTGGAAGCTCTATATTCGTCGGCGAGGGTGGTATTTCATTAGGGGAATTAGGTTAGGATAGGTGCGACGCACGCGACGTCAGCGGCGGAGGAGGTTTTACGATGGCTCCAGGCGCTAAGACGAAACGGTTGTACCTTATCCCGGTGCTGACGAAGGCGCTCGACATTCTGGAGTTGCTGCAGCTGGAAAACCAGCCGATGGTGCTGGAGGAAATCCACAAGCGGACGAAGATTTCGAAGACGACTGTCTACCGGATTTTGAAGACACTCGTGCATCGCGGCTACGTGGGGCAGACCGCGGACAGACATTATCGGCATATTGCGCGGCCAAAGAAGCTTCGGTTTGGTTTCGGCGGACAAAGCGCGGAGATGCCATTTTCCCAGGCGGTAACGGCGAGTCTGCGCGAGGCGGCGGTGGCCGTGGGCGTGGATTTGATGGTGCTCGATAACCGCTATAACGCAGAGACGGCGGTGCAGAACGCGGAGACGTTCCTGCGCGAGCGCGTGGACATTGTCATCGAGTTTCAGGTGGATGAGCATGCGGCTCCGATCATCGCGGACAAGATTGCGGCGGCGGGTGTGCCGCTGATCGCGGTTGATATTCCACATCCTCATGCCACTTACTTTGGCGTGGATAACTATCGGGCGGGTCTGGTGGCTGGTGATCTGCTCGCGGATTTCGCGATCAATCGGTGGGAAGGGAAGTTGGACTGGGTGATCGGCCTGGATATTGAAGAGGCTGGGCAGATGGTCTTGAGCCGGATCACGGGGGCGTTCGAGGGTGTGAAGGCGCGGCTGCCAAATCTGCCGGTGGAGTGCTTCGTCCGCATGGACGGGCGGGGGATGGCGGAGAAAAGTCACAAGGTCATTCTGGATTTTTTCAATCGCCATCCGAAGGACAAGCACATCCTGATCGCCGCTGCGAACGATACGAGCGCCCTGGGGGCGATTTCGGCCATTCGGGAGCTGGGGCGAGAGAAGCATGTCGCGGTGGTAGGGCAGGATTTTGTTCCGGAGATGGCTGCCGAGATGCAGCGGCCGGGGAGCCCGGCAATCGGGTCGATTTCGCATGAAGTGGCGCAGTATGGGCCGCGGCTGATTGAGTTGGGGCTGGCGTTGCTCCGCGGCGAGATGGTGGCGCCTTACAACTATGTCGAGCACATTGCGATGACGGCGGACCGCGAACGAAACGGCACGAGCGAGGATGACAAGCGAGCGGCGGCGAAGCGTCCGCGGGCGAAGAGTGGGAAGGCTTGGGCTGTGCCCGCTCCGGCTGCTAAGAAGCGCGGCAAGTAAGCTATGTCTCTATAGGAATGGTTGCCCTATTGATTCGGGATATGACATCATCATCGAGGCGCGTTAGTATGGCGCGGCGATGTTTATCCACTGTCAAACAGGACAACATTTTTTATGGCCTCCACACCGAAGCTGCACTATCTTGAAGACCGCTGGGACGACGCGGTTGCATCCACACTCGATCCTGCTGAGTTGCTGCGCTACCGCTCGAACCTGCTGGGTTCGGACCTTCGGCTAACAAACTTTGGCGGCGGCAATACGAGTTCGAAGCTGGAGGAGATTGATCCCCTCGACGGCGAGTTGAAGACCGTGCTGTGGGTGAAGGGGTCCGGCGGGGACCTGGGAAGCATCAAGCGGTCCGGGTTCGCGACGCTGTATCTCGACAAGGTGCTGGCGCTGACGAAGAGCTACAAGGGCGTGGAGCGCGAGGATGAGATCGTTGCGATGTACTCCCTGTGTACGTTTGGGAACAACCCTGTGGCGGCTTCGATTGATACGCCGCTGCACGGGTTTCTGCCGTTTCCGCATGTGGACCATCTGCATCCGGACTGGGGTATTGCGCTGGCGGCATCGGCGAACGGGCGCGAGAAGATGGAGGAGTTCAACCAGCGGTTTGGGCACAAGCTGGTGTGGCTGCCCTGGCAGCGTCCGGGGTTTGAGCTGGCGATGATGTTGAAGCGCGGAGTGGAAGAGGTTCCGGGCTGCGATGGCGTGGTGCTCGGCGGGCATGGACTGTTTACGTGGGGGCAGACGCAGCGCGAGAGCTATTTGAACACGATCACAATCGTGGATCAGCTAGGGCAGTTTGTGCTGGAGCATGGCGCCAAGAAGGGTGTGAGTTTCGGCGGGGCCAAGCACACGTCGCATGAAGACCGGCAAGCCCTTGCGTTGAAGCTGATGCCGCTGCTGCGGGGGCGGGCTTCGGCGAAGCAGCGGGTCATCGGGAGCTTTACGGATGTGCCCGATGTGCTGGCGTTCATCAATTCGCACTCGGCGCAGAAGCTGGCGCATCTGGGAACGAGCTGTCCGGATCACTTTATCCGGACGAAGATTCGTCCGCTGTTTGTGGATTGGGATCCGAAGACCGATGCGGCCGGTTTGGAGGCGAAGGTTGATGAGGCGCTGGCCACTTATCGCAAGGAGTATGCGGAGTACTACAGCGCCCACGCATTGAAGGACTCGCCGGCGATGCGCGATGCAAGCCCGACGGTGGTGCTGGTGCCGGGTGTGGGGATGTTCAGCTTTGGCAAGAACAAAGCGGAGTCGCGGATTACGGGCGAGTTTTATACCAACGCCATTCACGTGATGGAAGGTGCTGGTGGGATGGACGAGGACAAGTGTCCCCCGGTGCTGCCACAGGCGGGGCCTGCGGCGCCTACGTCGGCGTTCAGCGTGCAT
>CAZZYB010000188.1:0-7409 GCA_964658125.1 uncultured Acetobacteraceae bacterium
CGCTGAATGAGCCGGCTGGAGATGAGGCGGGGACGCTGGAAGATTTGCTCCCGTCGCCCGATGCCGGGCCGGAGGCGCTGTATGCGCGGACGGTGATGCTGGAAGCGCTGGATGAAGCGTTGGATGAACTGCCTGAGAACCAGCGCGAAGTGTTTGTGGCGCATGAGTTGATGGGGCGCAGCTTCAAGGAGCTGGCGGAAGAGACGGGCGTGAGCGTGAATACGCTGCTGTCGAGGAAGAGGTATGCGGTGCTGCAGTTGCGAGAGCGGCTGCGGGAGTTGAACGAGAGTCTGGTGACGAAGTGAGGCGGTTATGAGAGCAGCAAAAGTTGTGAAGATTGTGGTGATGGTGATTGTTGGCCTGGCGGTATTTGGCTGGGTGGTGATGCATCTGTGGAACTGGCTGATGCCGGGAATCTTCGGCCTGCGCTCGATTACTTTTGTCGAGGCGCTGGGGCTGCTGGTCTTGAGCAAGATACTGCTGGGCGGAATCCATCGCCATGGAGGACGGCCGGGATGGAAACGGCATATGGAAGAACGGTTCGCGAACATGAGTGCGGAGGAGCGCGAGCGTGTGCGGGCCGGGATGCGAGGGCGTTGCGGGTTTGGGCGACGCGAGCCGGTTGTGGAACAGAGCGCTAAGTGAATTCGTAAGGGACAAAATGACGACTGTTGGAGCGAAGACTGAGCTTGCGGACTTGAGATGGACGGTTGGGGATGGTGTGCGGCAGGTGCTTGGCCGGGCCGCTCGGATGAATGAGGTGAAGGAGGTTAGGGTGGAGACTATGTCGCTGGGGGAGTTGATGTATTACGCGCTGGTTGGGACGGCGTGAGTTTGGGCAGCCGGGTCGCAGCTGCGGAAGAAAGCATACCTCCGGGCTAAAGCCCAGTGTTTGTGGTGCCGCGGAATGCCAAGGCTGAAGCCTTGGCGTACCTGGAAGCAGATAGAAGTCAGCCTTGGCTTACTTGGACGCAGTCGGTCAGAGTTACTTTGAGGGGATGAGGGTGGGGCGATATTGGCTCGCCCACGTTGAGGGTTTGGGGCCCATGTTGAAGTGGAGTGTCGAGCCGGACTGGATTTGTTCCCAAGTGATGACGGGGATGTTGAGCGGCTTGCCGTTGAGGGTGGCGGACTGGATGTAGACGTTGGTGGCGGAGTTGTTGGCGGCTTCTACGGTGAAGGTTTTTCCGTTGGCTAGCTTGAGCGACATGCGCGAGTAGAGTGGGCTGCCGATCATGTAGTCGCCGCTGGCGGGGTTGACGGGGTAGAAGCCCATGGCGGTGAAGAGGAGCCAGGCGGACATCTGGCCGCAGTCGTCGTCGCCGTCGAGGCCGCCGGGGGTGGAGTCGTATTCGGCTGCGGCGATTTCGCGGACCTTGGCTTGCGTCTTCCACGGCTGGCCGCCGAAGTCGTAGAGGTAGCCGTAGTGATGGCTGGGCTCGTTCTTGTGGACGTTGTGGCCGCCGGAAAAGTGCTGGTCGAGCTTGGCGGTGTAGGCCTCCGGGCCGCCCATGAGTTGCATGATGCCGGCCTGATCGTGGAAGGGCGAGAAGGTGTAGACCCAGGCGTCGCCTTCGGTCCAGCCGGAGATAGCGCGGTTCTCATTGGTGTCTTTGGAGCCGCCGATGGGCGCCCATTTGCCGTCGGAGGTGCGGCCGTTCATGAGGCCGAGCGCGGGGTTGAAGAGGTTGCGGTCGTTGAGGGATCGGTGGAGAAAGAAGTTGTAGTCGGCGGTGCGGCCGAGGGCTTTGGCGACCTGCGCTACGCACCAGTCGTCGTAGCTGTCTTCGAGAGTGGAGGAGGCGGACTCGTCGGTCTTGTCGGTGGGTATGTAGCCGAGTTGCTTGTAGTATGTGAGGCCGGCGCGGGCTTCGTAGGGTGTGTGTTCTTCCCGGTCGAGCCAGCGATGTTGCGTGTCTTCGTCGGGGGGAACCATGGCGTCTTTGTAGACGGCTTGCCAGGCGAGGTTGCGGTCGAAGCCGTGGAAGCCCTTGCGGACGGCTTCGGCTACGAGCGAGTCGGCGTGGGTGGCGATCATGATGTTGGTGTAGCTGGGATTGGGCCACTTCGGCATCCAGCCGCCTTCGCGGAAGTTCTGGAGGAGAGCGGTGATCATGCCGTCGACGCGCTCGGGGGCGAGGAGGGTGATCATGCTGTTCTCGGCGCGGAAGGTGTCCCAGATGGAGTAGGCGGTGTAGCTTTCGCCGGCGTGGATCTGGTCGTCGAAGGCGCTGTAGTAATGACCGTACTCGGAGAAGATGCGGGGGTAGAGGAGGGAGTGATACATGGCGGTGTAGAGGCGGGTTTGCTCGTCCTGCGTGGCGCCGGTGATCTGGAGGCGGTTGAGCTTGTCATTCCACTTGGCGCGGAGGGCTTGTTGCGTGGTGGCGAAGTTCCAGGTGGGGATTTCGTGCTGGAGGTTGGCGCGGGCTTGATCGATGCTGAGGAAGGATGTGCCTACGCGGACTTCGATGGTTTGGCCGGGGGCGAACTCGGCGTAGGCTCCGCGGGCGGCCGTGCTGGTGAGGCCGTAGGTGTGCTCGGAGGTGGGGGCCTGGTCGAACTGGATGACGAAGTAGCCCTTGAAGTTGGGGAGTTTTTTTGGGCCGAGGTGGGCGTCCATACGGTGCGGGTTGTAGCCGGTGATTTCGTGCGTGGTGGGATTGATGGTGGCCGAGCCTTCGATGCCGGGGCGGGAGGCTTCGATGAGGATGCGGGCTGGGCCAGTTTTGGGGAAGGTGTAACGGAGGAGGCCGCAGCGTTCGGTGGCGGTTAGATCGGCCTGGATGGTTTGTCCGCTGCCCACGTTGAGGGTGACGGTGTAGTGGTCGGGGTGGGCGGATTCGGCGGCGTGGGTGAAGGGGAGGGCGCGGGTTTCGGGTGTGGTGCGGAGTGGGCCGGTCTGGGGCATGAGGGTTACGTAGCCGTAGTCGCCCATCCAGATGGCGGGCTGGTGGGTGCCGATGAAGCCGGAGAGGGTGGTGTCGTCGTAGTTGTAGGAGGTGATGCTGATCTTGTTCTGGCGGGTCTGCGCTGTCCAGCTTGTCATGCCGAAGGGCGTGGTGACGAAGGGCATGGTGGCGCCGTAGCCGATGGCGCTGCGATGGGTTCCGATGAGCGGGTTGACGAGGGCGGAGGCGTCGCCCTGCTGGGCAGTGAGGGCTGGGGAGAGGGAGGCGAGGAGCAGGGTCAGGGCGAGCTTGCGCATGAGACAGAAGTATACGGGTGAGTTGGGTTCTGCTCCCGTGAGGTTAGGAAATGGATTCGGACGGACAGATGTGTGTGATGCTGGCGTGGATTTAGTGCACATGATTATTCAAAGCTTCCGCTTTCCAATGTGCGACGATAGCGGGATCGAGCAATGCCTTGATGAAGACTCCGCCGACCACAGAGCGCGCCTGGAAAGCCTGCTGACGACCGTCCACCGTTGCATAGAAATCGGTGGTGGGCACACGCGAAGCGGTAGCATCCGTCCACACAACCAGCCTGTGAATCAGGTCCTGGAAGTCATGCGGGTTAGTAGCAAGTGACGCGGTCCATACCTCCCAATCGAGCTTTGTAATGTCCTTCCGGTTATCCAGCGGCAGGCCGTATGGCTGGAGTTGGTGAGCGTAATACTTCCACTCTGTTTCCATGACAGCGGGCGGAAAGAGATGTAGATCGAGCAGCCGATCCCAGACCAGGTTGTACTTCTGGCTCCATGATCGGGGCTGGTCGAACGCGAGTTTGTAATGATCGCCTTCGCGTGCCAGCTTCTCCCATTCGGACGGAAGTTTGTGCGCGAGCCTGCTGTAATGTTCGGCCAGCTTTGCGTCGCCCACTTGCTTCGCGATCTCGGAGAAGGCACCCAGAGCTTCGATCGCCTTGATGGACAGGTTTGCATTGTGCGCGAGGTGTCCGGAGAAGTCGTCGGTGCTCAGTTGGTTCTCGGGGTCGAGCCCCTTGGCCTCAAGATAGGCGGCCCATTTGGTTAATTGCGGCATGTACTTGCGGGCGAAGTCCCAGTTACCTTCGCTGCGGCCGAGTGCGGCAATCATGATCAGTAAGTTGCCACTTTCTTCTACCGGCATCTGATCTTCTTCAGTACGCTCGCCGCCGCCGTAAACCTGTCCATTGGCCAGTGGATACGTGCCTAGATCGTGGGGGGCGAAAGGGAACCGCCAGCGCGGCATGGCCGCATACCTCATGAGAGGCTCGAGTTGCGCCTTCAAAAGCGCCGGGTTGAAGAGCAGGAAGAACGGCGAAGACGGATAGGTGACATCGACGGTGTCGATGCAACCATTGCTGTCGTTTTCCTTGGAGAACAGCATCGGCGTGCCGTCGATGTCGGCCACCAGTTTGTGCGCGGCAAGCGTTTGACGGAACAGAAGCGCGGTGAGATACGCATACTCCGGTCCGCCGGCCTTCGTCATGTCCGCGGAGAGGGCAGCATCGAATGCGATTCCTTTTGCTTCGAGCGCGGGATAGTCATGCTCCGCCGCAGCCAGCATCGCTGTCTCGGTCATGCCGTTGCGCTGCCAGTAATCGCGGAGTCGCTGGCCGAGGTACTCGATGGCGATTCCCTGTGTATAGGCCAGAAGAACGTGCCTTTCGACGGGCTTCGATGTAACGTCGCCTAGCGGAAACTCTACGGCGAGATGCGCCGCGGCACCGCGCGAGCTCTGCGCCGCTTTCGGCATATCAAGGTCATCGACACCGGGGAGTTGACCATTCTGCAGGAAGTCCGACAGCGCACTTGAAGCTAGCTCGGTATGTGCGGCTCGGCCGTCCGGCACCATCAGATTGAAGTAGCCCCAATCGATGCGGATACGATCGCCGGACTGATGGACGGCGTCCTGATCGCGGGAACCGACACGCATCACGGTGCCGTTCGCGGTGCGCAGGCGTCCCCATGTCACCTGCTGTCCGTTGTCGTTGATGGCGATGCGCGGGTCAACATCCAGGAGCAGCGAAACGTTGTGTGCGGCTCCGTCTGTCGATGCGACGGTCCACGAAAGATAGGTGACTGGGCGCGACAGCACGTCGAGGTCGCCTGGGAAGGCAGCCGTGAAGAACGTGACCTTGATCTCAACACCACCCGCCGCGAAACGGTAACGCGAGTGCAGCGGCGTAACCTCGACGGAGGTCTGCTCCATCGCGACGTTGGGCACGGTCTCTCCACGGCGTGGGTCCATGCCCATCCAACGGTAGTTCCGGCCGTCAATCCGCGCGAGGCCGGTCATCGGCTGCACGGCTTCCGACCAGTGTTTGACTGCAACGCCGTTGAGCTTATCGCCCATGGACCAGAGGCTGAAGTAAGGGTCGTTTGCAGCCAGCGGCACTGCGGGTGGGCGATGCTCAGGGGTCTGTCCCACGAGCGGGGCGGCCAAGCAAACGATTACGGCGATACACGCGAGATTCAAGCGCATCTGGGCATACTCTCTTTCAAATTATGAGGTGCGAACACAGACTCTTACCACGGCACACACCAGAGTAGACCAACCCTTACTGTCTTCCCGAGAGGAGCCGCAATATATCGCATGGCGAGGGTACCCGCCCGGCGTCACCCGCTTGCGTCATTACGTTTGTTACGAAGGTTCCGGAGTCATGCTGCAATGCAGGTGGCTCACAGCGCTAGTCTGAGGTTATAGGGTTCGCACGGTCCCAAGTTACTCCTGGGTAGACGTCCACACAGTTGCGCCAGTCGATACCTTGTACGGGCAACAGCACAAAAATCGATGACACTCGGGGCAGCGAAACTCGCCCGATACGCGGCTTCATCAGCTTGTGCCCGTTGTGAACGGCAGCGCCGAACGCCGACAGCGGAGAGGATGACTTGATGAATTTGGATGGACCTGTACTGACCGGTCACTACGAACATTGGCTGGTACTTCTTTCGATTCTGATCGCGATCGTTGCGGCTTATGCGGCTCTTGATTTAGCGGGCCGGGTTACCGCGGCTCGGGGTGCAACTCGTTTCTTCTGGTTGTCCGGTGGCGCGGTTGCACTCGGTATTGGAATCTGGTCCATGCACTATGTCGGCATGGAGGCGTTTCAACTTTCCGTTCCGGTGAAGTACCACTGGCCTACAGTGCTGCTGTCCATGGTCGCGGCGGTGCTTGCTTCAGCCGTCGCGCTATTTGTCGTAAGCCGAGAGTCAATGGGATTGAAAGCTGCAATATTCGGCGCTCTCCTTATGGGCGGCGGAATCGCGGCGATGCACTACATCGGCATGGAAGCGATGCGGCTGGCGGGGATGTGCAGCTACTCGTATGGACTTGTCGCCCTTTCTGCGGTGCTCGCTGTCGTTATCTCATTCGTCGCGATATGGCTGTCCTTTGCGCAGCGTGGCGACACATCCAATACCTGGAGCTGGCGCAAGCTTGGGACCGCCGTTTTGATGGGTCTCGCCATACCCACGATGCACTACGTAGGGATGGCCGCTGTAAGTTTTCATGCGATGCCTCTCACCAACGCTGATCTCGTCCACACGATCAGCATGTCCGATTTGAGCGTTGCGGGTGTGGTTATTGGCTCGCTGACGCTGCTTGGCCTCGTGCTGCTGACCGCTGTTCTCGATCGCCGCTTCTCGCTCCAGAAGCTTCAGTTGCAGATGAGTGAAGAACGTTACCGCATGATGGCTGAAGTGGCGTCGGAACGCGGCATCAGGGCCGTCGCCGAAGCCGCCAGCAAAGCCAAGAGCGAGTTTCTCGCCAACATGAGCCATGAGATTCGTACACCTCTCAACGGCATCATCGGGATGACCGATCTGACGCTGCAGACAGAGTTGACCGCGGAGCAGCGCGACTATCTCGAAACCGTAAAGCTGTCAGCCGACTCATTGCTCAACGTCATCAACGACATTCTCGATTTCTCGAAGATCGAAGCCGGGAAGGTCGACCTCGAAGAAGTGGACTTCAACCTCTGCGACTGTATTGAGGGATCGCTGAAGTCGTTCGCGCTCAAAGCGGATGAGAAGGGCCTGGAGCTGCTCTGCGAGATTCCGCCGCAGGTTCCCGAAGTCGTCGCTGGCGATTCCGGACGGCTGCGCCAGATCCTGGTCAACCTGATTGGCAACGCGCTGAAGTTTACGAGTGAAGGCGAAGTCTCTTTGCAGGTGCTGCCGGAGCTGCTTGAGGATAAATCCTACCTTCTGCATTTCGTCGTAGCTGATACTGGCTTAGGCATCGCCAAGGAGAAGCTGTCCGCGATTTTCGAGTCGTTCAGCCAGGCGGATACGTCCACGACGCGTGAGTACGGCGGCACAGGACTTGGGCTCACCATTTCAAGGCGGCTGGTGGAAATGATGGGCGGCAAGCTCTGGGTTGAGAGCGAACTCGGCATCGGTTCGAAGTTCCACTTCACTGTACGGGTGGGCCATCCGCAGAACGTACCGGCGGTTGCGACCACCTTTGAACATCATCAATCGC
>CAZZYB010000189.1:0-7409 GCA_964658125.1 uncultured Acetobacteraceae bacterium
CCCTGCGCCTTCCAGGTCGGGATCTTGGCCAGCTCCGCGTCCAGGATTCCGTAGGGCCATGCGAGCACGGTGATGTGGGTTCCGAGTTGGCTATCGAGCTTCTCGCGTGAATGCGTGAGTTGAGTATTCACGAACGCGGCGTAGTCAGCAGGTGTCCGGTGGGCTTTGTCTCTGCGGAAGTCAGGGTGCCAGTAGGTGTGCGACTGGATGTCGACGAGGCCGGACGCCTTCATCTCTTTGAGTTGCTCCCAAGTGAGGGCGTAACGGGCGTTCGAGATGGCCGAGGGGTAGATGAAGAGCGTGATCGGAATGTGGCGCTGCTTGATGATCGGGAAGAGGATCGTGTAGGCGGAACGGTGACCGTCGTCTACCGTGATGGAGATGATGGGCGTGGTGGGTGCGGGAGCTTTGCGGAGGACGATGTCCGTGACTCGCGCGAGCGGAACGATGGTGTAGTGATTCGCTTCGAGGAAGTCGAGTTGAGACTGGAAGACAGGTGTGGTGACGGTGGTGGAGCCGGGAGTAGTTGGGTCGAAGCGGTGATAGGCAAGGACGGCGATGCCGGTGTTCTGCTGCGCCTGGCCGGGTATGGCGGCTGTGAATACCCATAAGCACAGAAGTGCGGAGAGCCGGGTCGAACTTGGATGGCAGCGCATGATGGGCCTGAATTCCTTGCCGAATGGTGTGCTTAGATTACGCTCTGCATGCCGGACTGCAAGAAGAAATTTGTACGAGTTGAGGGTGACGAAGAGGGTACATTTCACGTGCTGTGGGCTCGATATGGATCAGCTCGGACGGACCCAGCTCCTTCCGCATCGAAACGCAAGGAGGCGCGGCTATTCTTCCCATGCTTCGATATCTGTTCGATCGCGAGGACGGCTTGGCGGATCACCTGATTGCGCGGTGGCTGTTTCTGCGTGCGCTGGGGTTGATCTTCTTCTCGGCGTTCTTCTCGCTGCTGTTTCAGATACGCGGACTGATCGGGGTGCGGGGGATTCTTCCCGCTGCGGATTTTTTGACCAGGGTCCATCCGCTTGGGGGGTTGCGGTTCTGGTACGTACCGACGGTTTTGTGGCTGGGAAGCAGCGATCATGCGCTGATGGCGGTCACGTGGGGCGGACTCATCGCATCGTTGCTGGTTGTTGCGAATGTGGCGCCGCGGATCGGGCTGATGGTGGCGTTCGTTTGCTTCCTATCGTTCATCGGGGTGTCGCAGGACTTTGGGCAGTATCAGTCGGATGGGATGTTGCTGGAGGCCGGGTTCCTCGCGCTGTTTATCGCACCGGCGGGGCTTCTTCCGGGGTGGGGACGGAATTCGCTGCCGTCGCGCGCTGCAATGTTTCTGCTGCTGTGGGAGTGGTTCCGGATTTACTTCCAGTCGGGGGCGGTGAAGCTGCTGAGCGGCGATCCTACTTGGCGCAACCTGACGGCGATGTATGAGTACTACCAGAATGGCCCGCTTCCTACGTGGATTGGGTGGTATCTGCAACATCTTCCGAACTGGTTTCATGTCGGCAGTGCGGCCCTGACGCTGCTGATGGAATTGGTGCTGGTTTGGATGGCGTTTCTATCGCGGCGGTGGAGGATTGCCTGCTTTTGCATCGTGACTCTGTGGCAGGTAGGCGTGATTGCTTCGGCTAATTATGCGTTCCTGAACTATCTGGTGCTGGTACTTGCGGTGCTGTTGCTGGATGACCGGAGTCTGCGGAGGTTTATACCGGAAAAGTGGAGACCGCGGGGTGCCGATCCTGCCGTGGCTAAGCAGGACGAGGACCGCTCGCGCGCGTGGTGGCTGAATCCGTCGACCGTCGGGCGGATTGCCGTGACGGCCCTCTGCCTGACGTGGGTTGGGTACGTAACAACTGTGCAGATGATCGAGATGTTCTGGCCGAAGGCTCCACTGCCGAATGGACCTGTTGCGGTGCTGGAGCCCTTTCGGATTGCGAATGCGTATGGGCTGTTTGCGACCATGACGCCGCATCGGTACGAGATTGAATTTCAGGGGTCGAACGATAGGCAGACTTGGTCTCCCTATCTGTTTCGCCATAAGCCTCAGAGGTTAGAGGAGCGCCCACGGATTTATGCGCCTTATCAGCCGAGGTTCGATTGGAATCTGTGGTTTGCTTCGCTGACCTCGTGGCAGGATGCGCCGATCGTTCCTTTGACTGAAGAAAGGCTCCTCCAGAATGACGCGGACGTGCTTGGATTGTTTCGCGGGAATCCGTTTCCGGAAGCGCCTCCGAGGTATGTGCGGGCTGTGCTTTGGCAGTACTGGTTTAGTACGTCTGCCGAGAAACGAACTCAAGGCGTCTGGTGGCGGAGGGAGTACCTGGGGACCTATGCGCCGACGGTGGAGCACCTGCCGGATGGGCGCTTCGCGATGGTGGAGCAGCCCACATTGCAGGGGCCGGCGGGGTTGTGAAAATATCGGCGTGCAGATCAGGTTGGCGGCTTCCACACTGTCAATGAGACGGGGTACGTACGGGTGCTCAACTACGGCGAGGTTTGACGCTGGATAGATGCGGAAGAGAGATCTTGAACGCTGTGCCACTCCGTTCAGGTTTGACGCTGGTTCGCATCACCAATTTGCCACCGTGCTCTTCCACAATGCGCCTGGCAAGGGCCAACCCCAGGCCGGTTCCAGATTCTTCTTTCGTCGTGTAGAAGGGTTCGAATATACGACTGATGTGCTCATCCGGCACGCCGGAACCATTGTCAGCGACAACGATGTCGAAGCCGGCTTGACGCCTACGAAGGCGAATCGAAAGAGTTCCACGTTCCGGCAGAGCATCCAAAGCGTTGACTATCAGATTGGACACGACCTGTAGGATTTGACCACTGTGAATTTCGGCTTCCAGTCCGGCGGGCATCTTTTTCACTAGATGAATCTTCTTCGCTTCAATTCTTCTCCGATGGATACGCAACGCGGCTTCCGCCAGATCTACCAGATCGATAGGCTTCCTCGACGTTGAAAGACGCGCGAAACCCAATGTCTGCGAAGCGATGCGATTGAGAGTCGTTACTTGCTCTTGCGCGAGATCAATGTATTTGCCGATGAGTTCTGGATTCTCTGCATCCTGGCGCACCAGATAAACGAGATGTCCAAGCGCCTCAAGTGGATTCCTGATCTCATGCATGAGCTCCAGGGCTAATTGTCCCGCCGCACCGCGCTCGTCGAGTCCGTATGCTCTACCAGGCGGCAGTACAAGTTCTTGTTTTAGATCACTCATCGTATCTGGAGCCCTGAGTCGACCTATGAAAGTCGAAACGTACCGCACTCATTAGGATGCAGAAATGAACGCGGAAGTCATCTTTGTTGATCCTCTGCTTCCAAAGCTCGCCGGGTTGCGAGGATCATTGCTTCTGTACCTGCAAGTGCGTCAATGGTTTGCCAAGTATCCTCGGGCTCTGGGTTACCGGCCGTTGTTACAAGCATTATCCTCAGGCGCGGACGGACGGCCTTCAGAGTGGCCACTGCACTACGACGTTCGTTGGACGGAATGGTGTGGCAAATGAGAAGCAGGTCGATGACCTGTGCCTGTAGCGTCCCCTCGGCCTCGGCAATGTGAGACGCGATCCCGACTTCAAATCCATTCCGTACCAAAATCCAGCGGCGCGTTTGGAGGAGATTCAGATCGTGTCCGTAAATCAAGACCGACGGTTTAGTAGTTTCCATATTCGCCCTGCAAAATCCAGCTTGGCATCGATCCAGCGATCATAGGATTGGACTTCAGACCGTAATTCTAGTCCATCAGCGGATTAGCGCAAAACCGTGGAGCCGCCGCTGAGGGTCGAAAAAGCGGTTCGCGTGGTAAGTGCTATACCCGCTGCGCTTTGGCCGTTCGCAGTCGTCACGCCAGATTGCTTGCCACCCGATGTTGATGTTAAAGAAGGACCGCGGAAGCGATTTCGTAGCCCGATGGGATGCCCAACGGCAACCTCCGTCAAGGGAGGATGTTTACGAAATCGAGTTCGAGGTTTGGCACGGATGTCGCGAACATCCTCCTGTCGACCTCCTTGCCGCAGACGGTTCGAAAGCTACGGCGCAGTACGCTTGCGCACATCGAACTTCTCGAACACGCGATCGTCCGAAAGCGTGCGGAACGTGATCGAGTATCGCAGATCATTCAATGGCGGGATGCTATGTTCCCATTCCGTGCGAGCCTCTCCATCCAGGATGTAGATTGAGGCTTCAGAGTGTGAGATACCCTTGTCCACCCCGGACCGTCAGCTCTGCGGAATCGCATGGTTGCCGACTCCAACAGTGACACCCCAACAATCATTCCGAACTCCCGTTTGTCTTTGTGCCAGCCGATTCCCGCTCCCGATGGATACTCATCAATTCCTACCTGCCGGAATGCGTCGCGGTCCTTTCCAGCGAAGTTCGCTACGCGGGGAAGGAGATCGTCGAGAAACGCCGATATTTCACCGGCCTTCTCTACAGAACGATGGGTGTAGTCATATCTCAATCCAAAGCTGACCACCCGACGATTTCCGAGATGGCCCATGAAATTCAAAGGGCTTGAAGTCGAGCTTTCCAAGCGACTCCACCAACGCAGCTTCCTCTTTTTCGGTCATGACTTCGTCTCGATAAATGAAACCACGTGGCTCTGATTGAACGGCGGCTTCTTCCATCTCGGGAAACAGTACTTTTTGCCGGACCATCGCAAATCCTTCTTCACGGGTAGAGCCATCTGCCGCAGTCAGAGTGGTATCGATCAGATCGCCAGAAGTCAGAAGCTGGGCGCGCTGGGATTTCGCAGTCGTTTTTGACTGTCGGCAGGCAACATCCTTTCATTGCCGGAAACTCATACTGTGCAGGAATGTTTCCTCTTCAGGAGATGGTGCAATGCGAGGACCTACCATCGCTCACGATGAGATTCGTCGGTGGGCGGAAATGCATAATGCGGTTCCATGTGAGGTTCTGCCCTACATCTTCAATGGTGAACCGGCGGTTCTACGACTAACGTTTGGATTGCCTTCGAAAGAAGCTAAGGAATTGCGCCCGATTACATGGGATAGCTTCTTCGCTCAGTTTGACTTGATGGGCTTGGTCTTCCTGTACGAACCGGATCGCCCCGAATACGTGCTACTTCGCCTGCAGGAGACATCCGCATCAAACGTTGAAGTGCGTCCGAATTGAGCTGCGCACTTGAGGTCACTGCTAGTCGATTGATAGGCAGCAGCCCCATCATGTCAGCCTAGCTGCCGTGTGGGTGAGATGACGATTGAAGCAAAAGTCGCATCAAACAGAAGGAACGTAAAATGCTTTGAGGGCGGGACTTTTTTGGAGATCGTATGTTTTTGTCATCTTCGTTGGAACTTCGTGTACCAGCGACCCCAGCACCTGTTGATGCGCTTCGGTCGCCTCGCGACCGTGCATTTATGGGAAGAACCAGTCTTCGAAAACCGCGATGCACCGGGGCTCGCCATTGCGGAGGACGGCGCGGGAACAGTCCAGGTCATTACACCGCTGATGCCGCATGGGCTCAGCGATGAAGATGTAATCTCCAGCCAGCGCGCATTGCTCGATAGCTATCTTCGCGATCACAAGATTTCCAGCTTCGTTTCCTGGTACTACACTGCAATGGCGCTCCGTTTTTCCGATCACCTTTCGCCACAGGTGGTTGTTTATGACTGTATGGATGAGTTGTCCGCGTTTCAGGGCGCACCTCCGGAACTCATCGAGCAGGAGAAGAGGCTGTTTGCTAAAGCGGATTTAGTGTTTGCTGGCGGTGCGAGCCTATACGCCGCCAAACGTACACAGCATCAGAACGTACATTTATTTCCAAGCAGCATCGATCATGCACATTTCGCTGCCGCTCGCGCCGGCCAGACCGATCCTCCTGACCAGGAGCCGATCCCCTATCCGCGCATAGGTTTTTACGGTGTAATCGATGAGCGACTCGATCGCGATCTCTTGCGAGATGTTGCAGCAGATCATCCTGAATGGCACTTTGTCTTGATTGGGCCCGTGGTAAAGATTCGCGAGGATGAACTGCCCGTTGCACCCAACCTGCATTATTTAGGCCAGAAGAGCTACAAGGAACTCCCCGCCTACTTAGCGAACTGGGATGTGGCGATGTTGCCCTTCGCGCTTAACGCGTCGACGCGTTTCATCAGCCCTACGAAGACGCCGGAGTATCTGGCCGCCGGCAAGCCCGTAGTGTCCACGCCAATTCAGGATGTAGTAAAGCCCTACGGAGAGATGGGTCTGGTAAGGATCGGTGCAAACGCCTCTCAATTTGGAGATGGAATCGAAGCGTGCCTGAAGGATGCAACCTCTGAGTGGCTTGAGAGCGTCAATCGGTTTTTGGCGTTGAACTCTTGGGACAAGACGTTCGAAGGGATGTGGAAGGAAATCCAGCGGTGTATGCCGCAGGGCCCGGCAAGTTCCGCAACAACACTGAAACATAGTGAAAGGAGCGAACGCCGATGTTTGACTACCTAATCGTAGGTGCAGGCTTTGCCGGTAGCGTATTGGCAGAGCGGTTGGCGACACAACAGGGCGCCAGCGTGCTCGTGATTGACAAGCGCAACCATATCGCCGGAAACGCCTATGACTTTTACAACGATGCCGGAATTCTCGTTCACCGTTATGGCCCGCATATTTTTCATACGAACTCGGAGAAGGTGTTTCAATATTTGTCCCGGTTCACGGACTGGCGCCCCTACGAGCACAGGGTGCTTACCAGCGTCGATGGGCAACTTGTACCAATGCCGATCAACGTGGACACGCTAAATAGACTTTATGGTTTGAATCTAACCTGCCACGAGGTTGATGAATATCTGGCGAAGGTGGCTGAGCCGCGTGAACAGATCCGGACATCGGAAGACGTGGTTGTAAATCGTGTTGGGCGCGATCTCTATGAGAAGTTCTTTCGCAACTACACGCGCAAACAGTGGAACCTCGATCCCTCCGAGTTGGACGCCAGCGTTACCGCACGTGTACCGATTCGTACTACGCGCGATGATCGATACTTCACCGACCGCTTCCAGGCCATGCCGCTACACGGCTATACACGAATGTTCGAGAAGATCCTTGATCATCCAAAGATCAAGGTGATGCTCAATACGGATTATGCTGAACTCAAGGATGAGATCCAATTCCGTAATCTGATCTTCACGGGTCCCGTAGATGAATATTTTGATTACTGCTATGGGAAGTTGCCCTACCGATCCCTTCACTTTGAACATCAAACGCATGATAAGCCTCGATACCAGGATGCGGCAGTCGTCAATTACCCGAACGAGCATGCTTATACGCGCATCACCGAATTCAAGAGTTTGACGGGGCAGGAACATCCGAAGACGAGCATCGTCTTCGAGCATCCGCGAGCCGATGGCGACCCCTACTACCCAATTCCGCAGCCGCAAAATGCCGCCCTGTATGCGAAGTACAAAGCTTT
>CAZZYB010000190.1:0-7391 GCA_964658125.1 uncultured Acetobacteraceae bacterium
CTGTTCCAGCCCGACAGCCGCTCACTAACCCCTCCCCTGTTTCGGTGCATAGTCTTCTAACGATTGGAGTTAACCGGTGACTTTTTGCGTTTCGTGCGGTCCACGATTGGTGTGCGGCGGATGCGAACTCTGACTCAGCAACGCGAACTCTGTTCTGGCCCGACTGCTCCCACGAAGCCATCCCCCTGTTTTAGTGCAAAGTCTTCTGGCGGTTGGACTTAACCGGGGACTTTTGCCGTCATCACAGGGATCCGAAGCTAGTTTCTCGCCGGGAGCGGTGGGCTGCTCGACCGGGTTTGCTTCTGGTTTTATTTTAGCGTGCGTGTCAAGCGCCCGGTTAGAATGCTGGCTCTGGCGGTTGCGGCCAGCGGGAGGGTTTATGTCGGACGAATTGGAGCGGGGGCACCTGAACCTGGGTCTTGGGGAGATCGTTCCGCTCGGCGACCAGGCGGGTGAGCTGAAGGGTGATCGGGGATCGCAGAACGAGGCTGCTGGCGGAGATGTCGCGGGGGCTACAGAGGAGGTTCCGTTTGCCCGGGGTGCGGGTGAAGGGGATGATCTTCCGGCGAGTGGGCTTCGACCGTAGCGGGTGTTGGCCCGAGGATGAGACGAAAGATAAAGGGCATCGCAGTGTGACGCGATGCCCTTTGTTGTTGCCGTTTGAATACTATGCGGACCGGTTGCCGGTGACCAGGCGTAGGAGCCAGGTGAGGATGACGGCTCCGAGGACTGCGATGACGATGCTCATGATCATGCCGTGGTCGCCTGCTCCGCCGAAGCCGAGGTGGCTGGAGATGAAGCCGCCGATCAAGGCGCCGACGAGGCCGATGACCATATCCATGATGACGCCGTAACCTGAGCCTTTCATCAACTTACCGGTAAGCCAGCCTGCGATGATGCCGATGATGATCCATGCGATGATGCCGTGACCCTGCTCCATTTTTTCAACCTCCTGATAAATGTGGGATGTAAAGCGGATTGAGTGTACAGCGAAGTGCGTTCCATTCACCGTCGGATTTGATGCAATCCAAGACCTTTTTTTGCCTGTTCTGAGCGGTTTAACAGGGGGTTAGAACTGTTTGATGCGGCGGACGCCGGCCGCGAGAGACAGGGCACCGGTTCTACGAGCATGAGGGTTCCGGGTTCGGGAACGGCTGGAGGGCGGTTGGGGGAGGTCTCCGCTTTGGTGCTCCGCATAGGGCCGATCTCCTTGAAGGAATGGGGAGGCAAACGAGAAAAGGCGGACGGCTTGCGCGGGTCTGCCCATGAACTTGCTGACCCAATCGTTGTAGGACAACCGTATCTTGAAGTCGGGTAACGATCGATGGATATTCGGTAACTTGCGAGGTGTTTGTAGTAACTGCAGATGCGGCGATTCCCAATACTCATGAGCCTTTTTGCGTGCCTTGTGAAGAGGCGTGGAGGGATAGGCTCAAAGGATTTGTTTACCCTTTTTGTGCTTCAGCAGGTAACCAAGCCGAGTGGGAATTCGTGCTCATCCCCCAAAAGGGTCAGGTTGGACTGGTGACCGCGACACGGCCGAAATCTGGCGCGATAGCTGCTTTATAAGTTTTTCTGAGATTGCAAGTCTTTTGTTATGAGCTAGATACTCGAGGGACATTCCTGAGCAATCCCTTTTCACTCGATTTTTGCGTCAAACCCCTAGAACGCCTGCGGCAGCTCACCCATGGGTGGGCGTGGCGGGGTTTATCGGTCGCGATCCCAACGAGAGATCGCAAATTTTTAACGGGCTAGCAAAGCTAAAGGAAACCAATGGGAGTAAAACCTATGCACAATCAGAATCGGCTCAAATTTACGCGTGGAATGGCACTGTCTCTGGCTGTATTCACGTCGCTCGGTGTGGCAGCCGCTGCTCAGGAAGCTACGGTTGAAGGGCTTGTCACCGGAAGAAGCGGACCATCGATGTCGGTGAGAACGGCAGACAGCCCCAGGCTTACGGTGCTTCTGTCGGACACGACGAAGGCAACAGAAAAGGGCGGTTTCCTCGGTCTGAGCAAGAAAGACCTGGGCATCGCTGCACTGGTACCCGGACTCTCCGTAAGGGTTGAAGGCGCTTATAACCCCGACCACCAACTGGTTGCGAAGAAGGTCACGTTCTCGCGCACGGCGATGAAGGTGGCAAGGCAGATCGATGCAGGATTGAACCCTGTGAACGAACAGGTTGCGCAGGCGCAGGACCAGCTCCGGACCGATCGTAAGGACATCGGCCAGACGCAGGCGGACCTCGCGAAGACGTCGCAGGATCTCGACGCGACCAAGCAGGGGCTTGCTGCGACGACTGAAGCCACGGCCTCCAATACGCAGGGCCTCGGTAAAGCGAACCAGCGGTTCGGCGCGTTGGACCAGTTTGAAACCAAGGGTAGCGTGACGATTAATTTCGCGAATGGTAAGGCTACGGTAAGCAAGAAGGACAAAGACCAGCTGACCGAGTTTGTGAAATCGGCTGCCGACACTCCGGGCTACATGATCGAGGTGCAGGGCTTTGCTTCGACGACTGGCTCGGCTGCGTTGAATCAGAGATTGAGCGCAGAGCGTGCTGAGGCCGTGCTGTCGATCATTCAACAGACTGGCGTTGTGCCGCTGACGCGGATCCTGGCGCCTGCCGCAATGGGCACCACGAACCAGGTTGCGGAAGGTCGCAGCAAGAGTGCACAGGCGCAGAATCGGCGCGTGGTTGTGACGATTGTGGTGAACAAGGGGATCAACGGCTAACTGGGCGTTTTCCTGGGGCGACGGCGCGGATTCTCGCGCTGTCGCCCTTTTGGTTTTAAGGGTGAGCCGGAACGCAGATTCCCTACGGGAATGACAACAAGAAAAGTTCATTCCGTGCGGGAATGACAAGCAAACGCTAGAGGTTGAAGAGTTCGCGGAGGCGTTTGGTTTGGGAGCGGCTGACCGGGATTTCGGTTTGCTTGCGGTCGTCCATGCGGAGCTGGTAGCTGGACTTGAACCAGGGGACGACTTCGCGAATGTGCTGGATGTTGACGACGAAGGAGCGGTGGGCTCGCCAGAAGCCTTCGGGGTCGAGCTGGTCGGTTAGCTCTTCGAGGGTGCGGCAGTTGGAGTCGCCTTCGACGGTCTTGGTGACGACGGAGATGGTGCCGCCTTCGATGGAGGCGAAGCAGACGTCTCTCTGGTCGACGAGCAGGAGCCGGTTCTGGGCTCGGACGACAACTTTGCCGGAGCGGGTGGGGGCAGCCGTGGGAGTATTGCGCTCTTCGACCATGCGGAGGAGGGCGTCGAGCTTGGCTTCGGCGGCGGTGTCGAGGCCGCTGGAGAGGGTGGAGGGGTTGTCGCTGGCTGCGGCGGCGGCCTTCAGGCGGACCTTTTCGAGCGTCTTGACGAGGCGTGCCTTGTCGAAGGGTTTGAGCAGGTAGTCGACTGCGTTGACCTCGAAGGCTCGGACGGCGTACTGGTCGTAGGCGGTGGCGAAGACGACTTGCGGGAGGCGGGTCTTTTTGTCCTGGGCGAGGACTTTTTTGAGGACTGCGAAGCCGTCGAGGCCGGGCATCTGGACGTCGAGGAAGAGGACGTCGGGCTTGTGGGCGCGGATGAGCTGGACGGCTTCGATGCCGTTTGAGCCCTGGGCGAGGACTTCAACACCACCGGCAGCGTCGAGGAGGTATTGGAGTTCCTGGCGGGCGAGAGGCTCGTCATCGATGATGAGGGCTGTGAGAGGGACTGGCATTACGCTTTAGTCAATATATGCCGATGGGAGGAGATGTGGGCCTAGACGCAGATCCCCTTCGGGGATGACAACAAGAAAGGATGATGGCAACCGAGTCTACGCTCTAGTCGCTGTAGGAGCGGAGGCGGGCCGGGGCGCCGTCCTGTGCGAGGTCGTGGCCGCAGGTGGTGCAGTAGACGTCGGTGATCTTGACGCCGCGGTGGCAGGTGCCGCAGACCGGGGCCATCTGGAACTGGCACTGCGGGCAGTAGTGGAACGAGGCCGCGATGGCGGTGGAACAGTTGGGGCACTTCGACATGATGGGCTGGCGGAGAAGGAAGTAGACGACCGCGCCGATTCCACCGGGGAGGACGACGCACACCAGCATCCAGAGGCCGGCGGACATGCCGCGGCGCTTGACGTCTCGGCTGACGTAGCCGAGAAGAAGGGCGTAGCTGGCCCACAACGTGCCCCAGGCGTAGCCCATCATGAGGCGGAGCGGGAGCATTTCGTGTTTGTGGTGCGGCATGACGGAGTGGAAGACGAACTGCATCCCTGCGAACAGGAGGACGGCGAGGACCATGGCCCAGCGGGGGATCATGCGGAGCTCGGCGTCGCCGCTGGAGATGGCGTCGGCTTTGCGGGAGGTCATCCAGTTGGTCACTGCGAGACCTCATGGGTGGAGCGTGCGCGGCGGAACCATACGGCACCGATGGCGAGCGCGGTTACGGGCATGAGCCAGACGAGCATGACGAGGAGCTGATCGCTGGCATCGATGACGCCGTCGGAGGTGAGGTCGTAGCCGTCGAGAATGCCCCAGGCGGCGTAGCAGATCAGCGGGAGCAGGACGGAGAAGATGGAGATGGGAATCCAGAGGCTGCGCTTGCGCTCCTGCTGGGCGCGCATGTCGAGCGCCTGCTCGCGGACGATGCGATGGGTGCGGTTGACGACTGCCGCACGGGCGTTGGTGTTGGTGTCGGGAAACATGCTCATGCGCGGGCCTCTGCGTTGGCGCGGGCGCGCAGGGCAAGGAGCTCGGGCTTGAGGGCGGCGAGGCCGCGGTAGAGGCGGGACTTTACGGTGGAGAGCGGGGCGCGGGTGAACGTGGCGATTTCTTCCAGCGACATTTCTTCGTGGAAGCGGAGGGTGAGGACTTCGCGGTAGGTGGGGTCGAGGGTGAGGATGACGGCGGCGACTTCGGCGGCGTTCTCGCGGCCCTGGAACTGCTCGAGGGGGGAGGGGGCGTCTTCGACGATTTCGAAGGGCCGCTCGTCTTCTCCGCCTTCGCGCATTTCGTCGAGCGAGGCCATTTTGCGCTTGCGGGAGAGGTCGATGACGAGGTTGCGGGCGATGGTGAAGATCCAGGTGTCGAAGCGGGCCTGGCCGTTGTACTGCGAACCGCGGCGGAGGACGCGAATCCAGACTTCCTGGAAGAGGTCTTCGGCGACGTCGCGCTTGCCGGTGAGGAACATCAGGTAGCGCATCAGGCGATGCTGATAGGTTTCGATGAGCTGGTCGAGGAGCTCGGGGTCCTGACGTTTGAGGCCGCGCGCGATGGCTGCGTTTTCACGCTGAACTTGCTGGGCGGCGGCGGCGCTCAAAACAGTGGAGGAGCTCATGGTCGTAAGGACGCGAATGCTGGTGCAAAAGTCTCGGTTGGCTTCGGAAATAACTTTCGACAGGGCCTGCGTTTATTGTACGACCGGCGGCGCGGATACACTGGATGGATGGACGTTTTATATGGCCTTCACCCGGTGGAGGAGGCGATCCGGGCCGGGGTTCGGCAGATCGATCATGTGAGCGTGGCGCGGGAGCGCGATGCGCGGCGGGATGCGCGGTTTGAGGCGGTGCTGGAGCTTTGCCGGGTGGCGGGGATTCGGGTGTCGGCTGAGCCGAAGGACTCGCTGACGCGGCATGTAAAGACGGACCAGCACCAGGGGATTGTGGCGTTTTTGCGGGAGCGTAAGTTTCTGGTGCTTGAGGACTTGCTGGATGCTCCGGCGCGGTCTGGCGCGCACTTTTTTTTGGCGCTGGATGGGGTGGAGGATCCGCATAATTTAGGGGCTTTGCTGCGGTCGGCGGATGGCGCGGGGATCGATGGGGTGATTGTGCCGGATCGGCGGTCGGCTCCGCTGACGGCTGTGGTGGCGAAGAGCTCGGCGGGGGCGTCGGAACATGCGCGGATTGCGAGGGTGACTAATGTAACGCGGGCGCTGGAAGCGATGAAGAAGCGGAACATCTGGATTGTGGGACTGGATGAGCGTGGGACGCCGGATTATATGGATTTTGATTTTCGGCAGGACTGCTGTCTGGTGCTGGGGAGCGAGGGGTCGGGGCTGCATGAGCTGGTGAAACGGACTTGCGATCACCTGCTGCGGATTCCGATGGCGGGGAGCGTTTCGTCGCTGAATGTGTCGGTTGCGGGGGCTGTGGTGATGTATGAGGCGATGCGGCAGCGGCGTGGTGGGGCGCCGGTTGTGGCTGCGCCGAAGGTGGTGAAGCCGCGTAAGGGTTTGGGGTCTTGAGGCTTTCGGGGTGGGCGGGGTTTGGGATCGAGTTGCGAGTTTCGAGTTGTGGGTTGCGAGTTTGTTGTTTCGGAAACGTCCAATGGTTGATGAGTAAGTTTCTGGTGTGTGCGTTCGGGATTGCGCTGAGCGCTGGTGGTGGGGCGGCACAACAAGGTGAGCCGCCAAAGGGTGAAGTGATCTTTCAGAGTCACGGTGCGCCTGTTGCGGCGAAGGAAGCCGCGGGTGATGCGGTGCCTGAGATTACGGATGTTGAGCGGTCGGCGCTGACGTTTACGGCTTACGATCTGGATGCGCGGTTGAACCTGCATGCTGCGGGGCTGGCGATGCGGGCGAAGGTTACGGTGCGCAACGATGGTGCGGCGGCGCTGACGCATGTGGCGATGCAGATTTCTTCGTCGCTGACGTGGGAGAGTGCGACGCTGGTGGGTGGGGCTGGACGTGTGCGGCTCCCGCTGGTGCAGCACCTGGTGGAGACGGATGCTGACCATACGGGCAATGCGCGCGAGGCGGTGTTGACGCTGCCGGTGGCGCTGGCTCCGGGTGCGTCGATTGCGCTGGATGCGTTTTATTCGGGCAGCATTGCGCAGGAGAGTACGCGGTTGGAGCGGATTGGCGCGGCGCATGATGAGGCGGCGAAGGCTGATTGGGATGCGATTGGCGCGGAGGCTACGGCGCTGCGTGGGTTTGGGGATGTGCTTTGGTATCCGGTGGCGGCGGCGCCTGTTTTTCTGGGTCAGGGGGCGCAGTTTTTTGACGCGATTGGCGCGACCAAGCTGCGGGAGTCGGCGGCTGTGGTGCACCTGCGGTTGAGTGCCGAGTATGCCGGCGATGCGCCGGTGGCGGCTTACTTCTGCGGGCGGCGGCTGGCGTTTGCGACGGTCAGCGACAATGCGGATGCGCCCGTTGGGAATGCTCCGGGGCTCGCGACGGTTGAGTTCCCTGCTGGGCCGCTGGGCTTTCGCGTGATGAGTTTGTTCTTGATCAGTTCGCCGGAGATTTCCGCTGGGCCGCTCGCTGTAGAGACGGCGCGTGAGGCTGATCTGGCGCTGGTTTCCGCGAATGCAAAGGATTCTGCGGCGCTGCTGGCGGACTGGCTGGGGCCGCAGCCGCTGTCGTCGCTGGCTGTGCTCGATCATGCGGGACAGCCGTTTGAGGATGGGCCGTTGCTGGTTGCG
>CAZZYB010000191.1:0-7388 GCA_964658125.1 uncultured Acetobacteraceae bacterium
CCGTCACCCTGATCGGTGACAACAATCTCAACTGCATCGGGCAGGCCGGTTAGCGTCACGGAAAGCGTCGTGCCCGGCTCGCTGGTGGCGTCGCAAGCGTTGCGGGCAAGGTTCAGCAGCACCTGGCGAGTCTCACCGGGGAAGGCTTCGACCACCAGATCGCCCTCGGAGTGAAGCGCGAAGCTGATGGCCTTCTTTTGAAGATGATGTGCGAGTAGCAGACCGACCGACTCTGCCGCCAGGCGCAGGTCGATTTCTTCAGGCTCCACTGTCTGCCTGAAAAATGTCAACGTGGAGCGCGAGATGGTCATCACACGGTCAGCTTCATCGGCTGCCTGGCGAGCGAGTTCTTCCAGGCCGGTCGAGATGCCGGGCGAGGTGCGAATGAGGAAGAGGATGTTCTGTATGGCTTCGAGCGGGTTGTTGATTTCGTGCGCGACCGCAGTCGACATGCGGCTCCAGTCTTCCAGCTTGCGGGCAGCGAGGAGGCTGTCGCGGAGTTGATGTTTCTCCTCCTCGGTCCTGGAGAGGCAGGCGGCGTAGTCGTTGATGCTGAAGGCAATCACGCCCGCGCGGCGGATGAGCATGATCGCTACGAATGCAGAAAGGATCGCCGTGACGACGCTCGCTCCGGCTGCGATCCAGAAGGCGGGCACCCAGGTCGTAACGACGTCCATCAGGTGTGTGGAGCCGCAAGCGACGATGAACAACGCAAAGCCAACAGCAAACCACGCCCAGTCGCGCGCGATCACCTTCTGCGTCCGGCGGACGAGGTAGAAGAGCGTGAAACAGATTGTGACGTAGCTCAGAAACGTGATGGCGTTGGTCACCACCATCGTCCAGATCAGAGACGGAGCGGCTGCCCAGCAGACCGCGTGCGGCATCAGTGCATTGGATGACATCAAATCAAAGTCTCTACCCGTACGATGCAAAAGCCTCGGAATATCATATACAGGAAGCAGCCGCAGATTCGTTCTTTTACGTAACTTTCGGGGCACACCGCTCCCTCGAAAGGCGAAGCCTCACGCGTACAAACCGGCACGGTAAGCTGGTGCGGTAAGGATCGGGGTGGCGGATGCGGCGGCGAAAGTTTCTACACATGACGGCAACGGCGGGGGCTGCTACTCTGGCGTCGCGGTTTGCGGTGGGCAAAATTCCTACCCTGACGCTGAGGCCAAAGTTCCCTGACGCCGATCCGAAGTGGGCGCAAACATGGCATGCGGCGCTCGACGTGCTCGCCGGCAATGTGAAGGTGGTGCCGAAGTACGACAAACCCATGCTGATGGAAGGCGCCGTTTACCCCGGTGCATGGATGGAGTGCGGACCCAACGAGGGGCTCGTTTACGCCGACCTGAGGGTGTTCGTCACGAAGGTGGACACGGTAGCCGTCGCACGCGCGAACCACATGGCGTTCTTCGCCCTGCAACGCGAGGATGGGCAGATTCCCTCCAGCATCAAGCTTAGCGGTGAGGTCGGCTTCGGACAGATTCAGATGGTCGTTCCCATCGCGGCCACCGCGTGGGAGCTCTCGCAGATGGCAAAGGATGAGGAGCTTCTGACGACCGCCTACACCGCCTGCGGCAAGTGGGATGCCTGGCTTCGGCAGTATCGCGATACGCGCAGGACCGGGCTGGTCGAAGGCTTCTGCACCTACGACACGGGTCACGACAACTCGCCGCGCTGGGCTGGGGTTCCGAATCGCTGCCCGGATTCCGATGCACGTAAATTCCCGCCCGGTGTGGGCGTGCCGAGGCTTTGCCCGGACCTGTCGGCGACCACCTACGGCGGAAGAGTAGCGCTGGCGGCGATGGCGCGTGCGCTTGGGAAGAAATCCGAAGCCGCGCGGTGGGATGAAGATGCCGAGAAGATTCGGCGGCTCATCCTCGACAAACTTTATTCACCTGAGGACGCTGCGTTCTACGATCTCAACATTGCCGGAAAGTTTGTGAAGGTGCGATCGGATGCAATGTCGCGCGTCATGGGCGAGCACGTGCTCAAGCTTTCAAAGGCGGGTGACAAAGAGATTTTCGACGCTGTGTGGACCAGGCAGCTGCACAACCCGAGAGCTTTCTGGGCGCCGTTTCCACTGACCTCGGTCGCGATGGATGACCCCGCGTTCGTGCGCCCCATCCCGCGCAACAGCTGGGGCGGAGCGACTCAGGCTCTCACCGCTCTGCGTGCGCCGCGCTGGATGGAGCACTACGGCAAGGGCACAGAACTGCGTGTGCTGATGCACGCGTGGGTCGAAGCCATCTCGCGGCACAACGAGTTCCGCCAGCAGATGGACCCCTTGACGGGAGACTTCACGCGTTACGATGCCAGCGGCTATTCGCCGGCCGCGCTGGTTTACCTGGACTTCATTCGCCGACTGGAGCGGTAAGGTGGCGGACATGTCTCGCAACGCAACTTTTTAGTCCTCCGAAATTGGCGCAACCGGCGCAACATCTTCCCAAAAACCTGTGTCCTACTGTCTAGAACGAGGGAAACCTCGGAAGGAGTAAGACTCATGAAGAAGACTCTTTTGGCCGCCGCAATCAGCGGCATCATGCTTTCAGCTTCTCTCGCTGCCGGGGCGCAGATCGTCGTCCGCGTCGGGCCGCCCCCACGTATCGTTGAGCGTGTTCCCCCGCCTCCTCCGGAGCATCGTGGCTGGGCCTGGCACGCCGGCTACCATCGCTGGGATGGCGAGCGCTACGTGTGGGTCCCGGGCGCGTATGTGGAGCCGCCGCATCCTTACGCGCGCTGGGTGGAGGGCCACTGGGCCCACCGCGGCGGTGGCTGGGTGTGGATCGAAGGCCACTGGCGCTAATCTCGAACCACGCAGCGGCGAGCGCTCGTGGCGCACGCCGCTGTATCATTTTCTCTATGCCCTCTGACAATCTCTCCGCTACGGAACGCGCCCGCCGCGTAAAAGTCCTCCTGTTCGACGTCGACGGCGTCCTCACCAACGGCGACATCACCGTGATGCCCGGCCCCGATGGCAAAGGCGTCGAAGTTAAAAGCTTTCACGCCCACGATGGTCTCGGAGTTTCGCTCGCGCGCCTTGCAGGGCTGAAGCTCGGCTTCGTCACCAAACGGCAATCGCAGGCTGTCGCCATTCGCGCGAAAGATCTGCGCATCGAGCACGTGTACCAGGGCCAGGCCCACAAGATGGAAGCGGTCAAACAGATTCTTGCCGCAGAAGGATGCACGCTCGAAGAACTGGCTTATGTCGGCGACGACATTATCGATCTGCCCGTGATGCGCAAAGTGGGCCTTGCCATTGCTACGGCGAATGCCCGCGAACAGGTAAAGAGTTCAGCCCACTACGTCACGCCTCTCGCCGGCGGTCAGGGTGCAGGACGCGATGCCGTCGACTTTATTCTCACTGCCCGCGGCGTGCTCGAATCCACCATTGAGACTTATCTCGACGCGTCCAATCCGGAAGCCAGGCGAAACGATATCGGCTCCGGAAACATGTAGCCTGAGCCGCAGGCGCGGTATGCTAACTGCAGCGTCGAAATCGGAATCTTCCGGTCACAAGACGTCCTGGAGTGAACGGATGCGCGTGTTGAAAGTGCTCGGGGTCGTGGTCGTTCTGGTGGTCGCTGCGATCGGGGTCGTATGGGTGATGGGCTCACGTATTCCGGTCAACCATATGGCGGCCTCCAGCGTCGTCGTCAACGCTCCCGCGGCAGCGGTGTGGCAGTTGATCGAGGATATCGAGAAGCAACCCTCCTGGCGCACCGGGCTCGTCGCAGTCGAACTCATGCCATCCGAGAACGGTCACCGTTGCTGGACCGAGGTTCAAAAGCATATGCGCATGCCGATGTGCGAAGACTCGTCGACTCCGCCTTCCACTCGCGTCGTACGCATTGCAGATCCCACGCTGCCATTTGGTGGAACCTGGACCTATGAACTCGTCGAAATGGACATCGTTGGTTCGCCTACCAAGATGACCAAGCTACAGATCACCGAGAACGGCAACACCCGACCCGCGCTGTACCGTTTCATCGGCCATTACATCCTCGGCGAGGACGCGATGATCAAGGAATACGAAGCCGACGTCCAAAAAGCTGCCAGGCACTAGGTTTACGCCGCAACCGGCCCGCAGGCGAACAAAGCACAAAGACGGCGGTAGAATGACCTATGTCGTCACCGGCCCATGCCCTCGAAATCCATCCCGCACTTGCATGGGCCCATCCGCTCGTACAGGAGTGGTTCACGGCGAAGTTCGGCACACCGACTGAGCCGCAGATTGAGGGCTGGCCCAGCATCCTGCGCGGCGACCCAACGCTGATCTCCGCACCCACCGGCTCCGGGAAAACTCTAGCTGCGTTCCTGGTCTGCATCGACACGCTGCTGCGCGCGGCCCTCGAAGGCGGTCTGGATTCGCGCACGCATGTGATCTACGTGTCGCCGCTCAAGGCGCTGTCGAACGACATTCAGAAGAACCTCGATGGCCCGCTGGCGGAAATTCAACTGCTCGCCCAGCAGCGGGGTTATCTGTGTCCGCACATTCGCACCGGTGTTCGTACCGGTGACACGCTGGCCAAAGAGCGCACGGCGATGCTCAAGACGCCGCCGCACATTCTCGTCACAACACCGGAGTCGCTCTACATCCTGCTGACCGCGGGCAAGCCTCGCCACAATCTCACGCGCGTCCAGACGGTCATCGTCGACGAGATCCACGCCATCGCCGACGACAAGCGCGGCGCGCATCTCGCGCTTTCGCTCGAACGCCTCGACGCACTGGTGTGCGGCGAGAATCGCCTGATGCCGGCAGCCATGCTGACCGGGATGGCTAAGGCGCCGCAGCGCATCGGCCTTTCCGCAACGCAAAATCCGATCGAACTCGTCGCAAATTTTCTAGTGGGAGCGGAGGGACGGCGGAAGCCTGCCACCATAGTGCAGGTAGGGCAGCGCCGCACGCTCGACATCGCCATCGAAGTCCCCTCCGACGAACTCGGCTCCATCACCAGCACCGCGATGTGGACGGAGGTGTTCGATAAGCTCGCCACGTTCGCGGACCAACACCGCTCCACGCTGGTTTTCGTCAACACGCGCAAGCTGGTAGAGCGCATCAGCTTCGAACTCGCCAACCGCCTCGGCCCTGACGCCGTCGCGGCGCATCACGGTTCGCTCTCGCGCACACTGCGCCTCGACGCCGAGCAGCGCCTGAAAAATGGCGAAGTAAAAATCCTGGTCGCGACGGCGTCGCTGGAGCTCGGCATCGACATCGGCACCGTCGACCTCGTGTGCCAGATTGCGACCACCCGCGCGGTCGCCGTCGCCATGCAGCGAGTCGGCAGGGCAGGGCACTGGCGCGGCGCAATCCCCAAAGGCCGCTTCTTTTCGACCACGCGTGACGACCTCATGGAGCAAGCCGCGCTGCTGCGCAAGATGGTTGCCGGCGAGCTCGATCGGCTCGAAGTGCCGGACGCGCCCATCGATGTGCTGATGCAGCAGATCGTCGCCTGCTGCGGCGCGGAGCCGTGGGACGAGACTGCGCTCTACAACGTACTGCGCCGCGCCTGGCCGTACCGCGACCTCACGCGCCCGCAGTTCGACGAACTGATTCAACTGCTGCACGAAGGCATCGAAAACTCGCGCGGACGCTATGGAGCTTACCTCCTGCGCGACCGCGTGCAGGGCGTTCTGCATCCGCGGCGCGGCGCGCGGATGATTGCCATTTCAAACGGCGGCGCGATCCCCGACACGTCGCTCTTCGCCGTCATGCTGCAGCCGGAGAACGTGCAGATTGCGACACTCGACGAACACTTCGCGGTCGACTCGTCTCCGGGGGACGTGGTGCTGCTCGGCAACACGAGCTGGCGGATTCAGCGCATCGATCCGCAGGGCAAGGTGCTCGTCGAAGACGCCCACGGCGCTCCGCCCAGCATTCCGTTCTGGGAGGGCGAAGCTCCGCAGCGTACCTCCGTCCTCTCCGACGGCGTCAGCGATCTGCGTGCGGAAATCGACACCCGCACACGTGGCGTCTCTCCGACGGCCGTTCACGCAGCCAATCCGGAAGTTTCCGCCTGCATCGCGTGGCTGCGCGAGAACTGTTTCGTCTGCGATTCGGCAGCGCTGCAACTCATCACGTACATCGTTCACGGACGCGCGGTCCTCGGCGCTGTGCCCACCAAGACGACGATCATCGCGGAGCGCTTCTTTGACGAAGGCGGCGGGCAGCAGCTGATATTGCACGCACCCTTCGGCGGCCGCCTCAACAAGGCCTGGGGACTCGCGTTGCGCAAGCGCTTCTGCCGCGGCTTCAACTTCGAGCTGCAAGCCGCCGCCACCGACAACGGCATCAACATCTCGCTCGCCGAGCAGCACAGCTTTCCGCTCTCCGACGTCTTCAAATTCCTCAACGAGCACACCGCGAAGGAGCTGCTGGAGCAAGCTGCGATCCCGTCGCCGCTCTTCAAGAACCGCTGGCGCTGGGCCACGGGCCGCTCCCTGCAACTGCTCCGCATGTCGAAGGGCAAACGGATCGCTCCGCAGATTCAACGCACACGATCGGCAGATCTGCTTGCGAGCGTCTTTCCGCATGCGTCGGCGTGCCCCGAAACCATGTCCGGCGACATCGAAATTCCCGACCATCCACTCGTGCGCGAAGTGATGAAAGATACGCTTGGCGAGGCGATGGACCTCGAAGGCCTCTTGCAGGTGTTGCGCGATATCGACAGCGGCGCCATCCAGTGCCTTGCCGTCGATACGCCTGTTCCATCGCAGTTCGCGCATGAGCTGATCAACGCCATGCCGTACTCGTTTCTTGACGACGAAGACGCCGCAGCCCGCCGTACACGCGCCGTTTCCACCCGCCGCGCGCTGCCGGACTCAGTCTCGGACGGCGCCGGCAGGCTGGATCAAGCGGCAATCGAAACGGTCCGCGGGCAGCTCTGGCCGGACATTCGCGACGAGCACGAGTTGCACGATTTGCTGCTCACCCTGGTCGCGCTGCCGCTGGCTTACATCGCAGTGGAAGGCGCAGGCAGAGAGCGCAGCATGCAGCATTGGCCGCACTTCTTCGAGCGGCTCGCGCAACATGGCCGCGCGTACGAAGTGTCCATTGAAGGCACGCCCGCGTGGGTCGCCGCGGAGCGCCTGTCTGAAGCGGCCCTGCTATGGCCCCTCGCAACCATTGCCACCTCCACAAAAATTGTCATCCTGAGCGAAGCGAAGGACCTGCTTCTCGCTCACGCCAGCGACGCCGCCAAAGAGATCACCCTCGCGGGCACCGAAGAGCGCCCCGCGCAAATCATCAGCCCGCGCGACGCCGCTGCAACGCGACTGACGCAAGGCTGGCTGCAGATCCTCGGCCCCACGACATCAGCCCACGTCGCAGCGTTGACTCACACCGAACCTGCGGCGATTTACCAGTCGATGCTCGCGATGGAGAT
>CAZZYB010000192.1:0-7367 GCA_964658125.1 uncultured Acetobacteraceae bacterium
CCATGATGTTAGGGGAAATGTTGTGCCCACGACAGTATTTTTTGCCGGAGCCTAAGCACTCGCGAGTATATCAGGTGAGCAAGGGGCGGGGGGACTCCCCATCATTTGGTCCTAAAGTTTCGTTCTGCAAGGTTTAGGTCTGGTCTTCAAGTCTGCTGAGGTCTGTTTCGGTGATCGGTTTGCTTTCCTTGGGATGGAAAAGGCTGCACAGCAGTTGCCGGCAGCCTTTGTTGAACTCATAAGTTATTGTATCGAGTTGGGCGGGTAAATGCGCCAGTATATTTGTTTTAGAATAAGAGAGTTAGACGGTTTGGGGACTTGACACGCGGATTCTCTGGCGTTTTGAGAAATTATCTTGTAAGTGGTTGATGATGTTGATGTTGGCGTTATTGGTAATGGACCCCAGGCAGCCTATTCCCGATCATAACGATGAAAGCGTCATGATCGGGCCACCCCATTGTTTCGGTCATGCTCGGGCCACCCGGCGTGGGTTGAGCTACCGGAAATTCCGCCATCGTTGACCGCGATGCCTGCAGGCCGGTCACCGCTGTTTCGAGCGAGCTTGCGCAGGTTCTTTGCCATATCGACGGCAATCAACGAACATTCCGCGAGGAAATAGAAGAACAGTAACGCGCCGGCAGCGAAAACACTGAGGTAGACAAGAAAAAAGATGCCACCAAGAAACCCGTCGCTCATCGGCACAGGGGGCATAAAAGAGCCCATGCCCGATAGGAGGCTTTGAGGGTTGAAGTGCGCCAGCCAGATGAAGAGACATCCTCCGAGACCAATGCTAAGCATCCATATGCAATAAAGTTCGCCGATAAGTCGAAACACGATAGAGACAATGGGAATGATCGTGATTTCCGAGTCTTCCAACGCAAGTATCTTGCGGGCTCGGTAGAGATAGATCTGGATATTGCAAGCTGAGGCGAACAACAAAACGGCCGCAAAAACGATGCCTCCCAGCGTGGCGCTGATATCGTTCGACTGGAATCCAAACTTGATGACCAGCAGAACCAGAATAAGCGCGCCGACGGTCGAAAGCACTCCTACCACCTGGAGCAACATCGCCGAGAATTTGCGGACGACCCGGCCGTTGTTCAGTGTGTCCAACACAGGATAGAGAAACATCGTTTTTGGCATGGTTTCCTTTGATTTGATCGCCAAGGGTTATTTGAAATCTGCTTGATTTATGCCAGCAACAGGTTGTCCCAATGTCCGTTTTCCCCAACGAATGGGCTTCTCTTTTCCTTCGAATGCTGCATCGGAGTACATCTAGATTTCACCGCTACTGCTGTCCATAAGAACCAAGTGGCCGTTTCTAGACAGTCCTTCGTAGGTACATGACGAACAGAGGACGACCGTATTTTGCCCCAGGCCGGAGACAGAGTGATGGTCATTCCAGAATAGATAGCCCGCCAAACCAACAGCGCCACCTGGGATCAGACTCAGATAGCGGAGGTTCATGCGTAGTCTCCTTTGGAGAATTTGTGAAAGATGCGAATGGAAGCCGACTAGCTCCGCTTATTACTACTGAACATCGGAGACTTTGCCGTCAACGAAGACCACCTTCATGTCCTTGTAAACGTAGACGTCCTTTGGACCGAGCTTAATAATTTTGTCCGGTGCCCCAAGTGCGGTTTTCACCTGATCCGGAGACTGACCAAGCTCGACAGTTTTGGTATTGGCTGCCTGAGCGGCAGTTTCCAGCAGAACAATCGGGTCGACAATCTTCATGATTTCATCGGCCTGAGATGCGTCCAGTAATGCTTTGGGAATTTCAAAACCGAGGACTGCTCGATATCGCGTCTGCTTTGTCGATCCCTTGTCTGAGTAGTCGGAAGTCTCAGTGGAGATGAACCAGAAGAGCAACCCGTTGTCCTTTACGTCGATCTTGGTGAGGTACAGGCGATCGCCGGGTTTGAATTGTTTGGTCGTCTGCTTAGAAAACATTGAGGCGCCGAACCCCTTGGGCTGTTGCACATGCCCATCCACGATTTTGTTTATCAACATTGTCATGTCCGTCGCGCGATCGGCATTGACGCCCTCGGCTTTCAACACATAGACCGGCCCGGGATCAGTGACACGAACTTTGTCCCAACTCACCTTTGTAAGCCCATACTTAACTTCAAGGGCATCTTTCAAGGCATTTTTCTCATCGCTCGCTTGAGAGCTAATTGGAAGAATCAAGAACACGGCAATCATCAAAACAAATTGACTGAAGTAACGCCTTTGCATGTAGCCTCCCTTATGATTGGGCCGCGCTGGAGCGTCGGCATAGTAAGACTGGTTGAAGTTGTGCTCGGCCATGATCTGGTCGAGGGCGATGTATTGATCACGCTCAAGTTGGTTCTGCTAATATCCTGCACATTCAGTAGCACTTGTTGTTGTTTCAAGACGAAGCGGCAGGCAAAATTCAAGTCTTATAGTTGCAACGGGGGCAAACGTAAGTCAGCCGCCTCGCTCGTCTTCTCCAAATAAGACCCGCAATGATTAGCGCGATCCCAATGACAGCAATACTTGTCAAGATGCCTACGACAATGAGCAGCGTTGGGCCGGTGGGTTGTTTCGAAATCACCACCATCTGCGCCTGGCAATTTGGACATGTAGAGCTCTGCATCCGCGCAAGAGCCACGGCCATCATCACCTTCGCGGCGAATTGGCGCGATTCCGATAGCATGACCCAACGCTGCAACTCCCCATCCCAGACCATGTCTGCCATGCCTACGCTACGGCTTTGGATCAAATTCTCTACTTCGCTTGGCGGCAAGGGGCCAAGTGTTTCTCCCTTGGCCATGAGGCGGAGATAACAGCCCGCGCCCCGGGGAAAACCTGTTGCCGACAACACTGACTGGGGTTGGGGTGGCGGGAGTATTTGCGGCTCCGGTTGATCCGGAATAGGCACAGCTGTTTCCATTTGTTCTCTCTCAGAGCGCGGATATTGGGTCCATTGGGCCATGAGAGGGACATTGCCGGCAATTGGTATGAGTTGACACAACGTGGCATTAGTTGGTGATTTGCTATCCTTCGGCATTCCAACCTCTGGTAACTTCAACTCTGAAGGTTGCGCTATGCCCGACGAGCTTTCTCCCGGTTACCGGCTGGATTCGTGGAAGACCATCGCCGCCTATCTGGGCCGCGATGTGCGCACCGTCATACGCTGGGAGCAGAGTCGCGGATTGCCCGTGCGAAGGATGCCCGGTGACTCGCGAAGCGGCGTCTACGCCTTCAAAAGCGAGATCGACGCCTGGATGACGGGCCAGTCCGCCGCGCTGATCAGCGAATCGGCTGAGGCGGAAGAAGTAACGAGCGTCAGCCCGCGTACTTTGCGCTGGATACCCGCCGCCGCTCTGCTAGCTGTGTTGATCCTGAGCGCCGCAAGCTATGTCTATGCTCGCAAGACCTCCCGTCAACCTGCCTCAGCGACCTTTACGACGAGTGCCCTGCAAGCCTGGGACGATCACCATCAACTGCTCTGGGAATATCCTTTCGGACAACCGCTGGCGCGAGTGGGAGTAGTAGGCGATATCGATCCCGAAACCCACCAACCCATGACCTATGACGCAGTGGATCGCGCCAGTTCGTACGACATTTTCGGAGACGGGAAAAAGGAACTTCTGGCCGTGGCCCACTTTGCACGCGGTGAATCGCTTGCGGACGACCCCAGGCAGGTCCTGTACTGCTTCAGCCCAAAAGGCAAGTTGCTCTGGACCTACGAGCCGGAGACGGTGCTGGCGTTCGGCAACAGGACTTATCGCGCCCCGTGGCAAATTGGCGACGTCATCGTTTCCGACGAGCCCGGGCAGAAGACCATCTGGGTCAGCGTCCTTGCTTATACATGGGGAAAGTCGTTCATAGCCCGGCTTGATGCCGCGGGCCACAGCGCCATACAGTTCGTCAATTCGGGCGAAATCTCCGTGTTACAACGCTTTCAGAGCCCCGCAGGGCCGATGTTATGGATCGGCGGCTTCAACGATGAGTACGATACCGCCAGCCTTGCACTCATGCGCGACACCCAATCGTATGCCGTCTCTCCGCAGACACCGGGAGGACACTATGATTGCATCGGTTGTGCTGAAGGCGATCCGCTGGCTTACTTTGTCTTTCCGCGCTACGACATGAGCCGCATACTGCGCGTTCCGAACAACAAGGTATTCGCCATAACCTCAGACGCCAACAGCGTTGTAGTACGGCAGGCGGAGATCTCACATGAACATCAGATCCTTTATGACTTTTCCAACGATCACATGCCGAAACCCACGCGTGTGAATTACTCTTCGGGCTTTTGGGAAAACCATTTGGAACTGGAGCGGCAGGGTAGAGTCAACCACGCGATGGAAATCTGTCCAGACCGGCTGCATCCGCCACCGGTCCGCGTTTATGAAGGCAAGCGATGGCGCGAGATTGTTCTCCCTTCGAGGTACTCGAAGCACTGAGTGCGCGGAAGCAGGCTCCGGCCGGGCTCATCCGTGGTTGTCTCCTGCATTCAGTGCGATCCGTTTGAAGTTCTAGATGCCGGCGTACCAGGAGTACCCACTCTCCGGACTAGCCGAACCCAGCCCTTTGCCGAAGTTCTTCATGGAGTCGGTCACGGTCATCCGCGTAATGTACTTCACGCTCTTGTACCCAAGCTGGCGCGGCACACGCAACCGCAGTGGCCCGCCGAAACCAACAGGGAGATCGCCATCATTCATTCCCCACGTCAGCAGCGTCTGCGGATGCAGCGCGTCGGCCATATCGATGCTCTCCCACCAGTCTTTCTCGATGGAGTAGTAAACAACGTAGCGCGCCTGCGGCAACGCACCGACAGAATGCAGCACGCCGGCCAGCGGCGTCCCAATCCACTCCGCGATATAAGACCAGCCCTCTTCGCACGCCACCTCGGTAATCTGGCTGCGCAGCGGGAAGGTCTTCAGGTCAGCCACTGAAAGCGATACCGGCTGCGCGACCATGCCATCGATGGCAAGCCTCCAGTCCGCAAAGCCGCTGGCCTGATGCTGCTTGAACAAGGCGCTGGGAGGGGCCGTCGCATTCGCAAAAGGCGACTTCGAGATCATACTGCGAGGAAACTCCCGCGCCAGCGAATGTGCCGTCAGCAGCCGTTGCGAGGCGTAGGTCAGCGTCTCACCGCAACCGTACAGACCGCCGTGGTCGGGAGGGACGAGAGCATATCGCTGCGCAATCTTCGCAGCAGCGGCAACACCCGCCAGTCCGGCAGTAGCCGCCAGGCCGGTCGTGACAAGCTTGCGGCGCGACATAGGTTTCATGGACGCTCCTTGGTTACGGCAACTCGACCGCTGAGCATCGCCCTCATGCGGTTTCTGAATCCCGAAAGAAAAACCATCGCAACGTGGATCACGACGAAGAGTAGCAACAATCCTGAAACAAAGAAGTGAATTGTCCGCGCCGATTGACGTCCACCCAGGGCGACCACCGACAAGGGGAATGCCGAAGTGAACGCAGGAGACATGGCCAACCCCGTCCAGATCACCAGCGGAATCATCACAAAGATCACGGACACATACGCCATGCGCTGCACAGCGTTGTACGAATGGAAGTCCGCTTCGCCCGGAGCCTCGCGACGCCGATACTTCGCCATCACTTCACGCAGAGCCCGCCACGTCCTGTCGGCCCGCCCCGGAAGCACGTCCCGCCGGAAGTGTCCGTTCCAAAAGCTTGCAATGCCGTACACCAGGCCGGTGAACACCAGCAGCCACGCCGCCTGAAAGTGCAGATACCGGCTCCATCCATTCTGGTCGGGCATCACGAAATGGTAAGCGGTGGGAACCGTATCGCGCGACGCGGGAATAGGCAGTGTGAACATGGGCCGCATCATCACATTTCCGACTTCACCCCAGTAAAACCGCGGGTGCGAGATCACAATCTCCGCTCCGGTGATGAGCAGCGCGAAAAACCCTACCACCGTGAGCCAGTGCGTGAGCCTGACGATGGCGCTATGACGTGTGGTTTCGGGATTGGGTGTGGAAGCCAAGGCGGAACCTCACCGCTCGCCGCGTCCTCGCAGCGAAGCGCATACAAGTTGCATGGCCCAACACTCTGACAGGTGAGTGTGATTTCGAGATTATTGTCCCACAAACGACAAGCTCGCCAAACTTGACGAGTTTGTTTATGCCATAGACCCCATCCTTGCGGACCCTCACCGAGCGTATCCGTCTTTTCAAGCGTGAGGCTCAGGGACCCGGGTCTAAAGGGTCTTTTCCCAGCCCTTCTTCATTAGTCCCGAATCGAAATAAAGATTCCTGACTCCCATTGTTCGTAGAAGATTTGTCTCTTCACGAGAGTCTGGGTATCTCTTGTAGAGCATGAAACAAACGTCTTCGGGATTTGGATCATCCGAGCAATCAAAGCGCAATGAACCGCTGATATCGTCACCGGTGACCTTTACTTCATAAGGTGTATTGGACGAATACTGCTCAGTTAGAGACGCTGCAAAATTCTGAAGGATATGCGTTGCCGCACTTGGATTCGATAAGGGCTTCTGTGAATCCAGCGATAATGCTTTCTCGCTTTCGGTTATCGGCGGTTTGACTACAGGAATCTGGTGAACAGTCTTGATAGATGTAACAGCAGCAGATTTATCAGGATCAGAGTCTAATACGGCCCACCGAACAACGATGATCGCGACGACAAGAAAGCCCAAGGCCCACGCACCAACGATCAAACTTGCACTTTTGATTGTTCGCTTCTTCACTTCTTTGCGTGGCAATAATCGATCGTCGGCAAGCCCCGCCTTCATCAGACGGACCGGCGTTGGATCGTTTAAACATTTCTTACAATAAGTCTGAGCATCCGTTATCGGCTTCTGACAAATCTTGCAATTTCGCATCAGGCCCCCGTCGACCCGAACCCCGCCACACCTCGCGGAGCCTCTTCGAGCGTGTCCGTCTCTTCAAACGTCGCCTGAATCCGCTCCACCACGCGCAGCTGCGCAATCCGGTGCCCCGGCGCGATACTCTGCGGCTCGGGCGCGAGGTTTGTCAGCACCACCTTCAACTCGCCGCGATACCCGGGATCGATCACACCCGCCAGCGTGGTCAACCCGCGCAGCGCCAGCCCGCTGCGGTCTTCTACGAGCGCTCCGTGCGTCGATGGCAGCTCCAAAGCAAGCCCCGTCCGCACGGCCCCGGTACTCCCTGCCTGCCCCACCGCAGCGAGCGTCAAAGCCTCCGCGGCAAACAAGTCCGCCGCCAAATCCCCAAACGGACCCGTATGCGCATACCGCGGCATCTGGGCCGAAGGCAGCAGCCGCTGAACTTTAATCGTCGGAGTCGTCATAAGCCAAGTCTCGCACGAAGCAAACCCTTCACTCTTCGCTCTACACTCTTCACCCTGCCCTACGAGAGCCA
>CAZZYB010000193.1:0-6555 GCA_964658125.1 uncultured Acetobacteraceae bacterium
CTGAGACAGATGTTCATGCCGCCGCCTGCCGTGGGTCCAAAGAAGATGATTTCGCTCAAGCTGAACTTCACGCCGTTGACCGTCACATCGGTGGTGATGGGGAAGGCTTCAAAGGGAAGCGTGAAGTCGAACGTGGCGGGATCGGGAGTGGTGGGCAACAGGAAGGTAAGGCTGTACGGCGTGTTCGGAGAACTGAACTTCGTATACGGTGTGTTGCCAAGGTACGTCCCCGTAACGGTGAAGAAGGTGCTCGATCCCATCGGGGCGAGCGTAACCGTGTCAATGGAGTTGGCGAACGCTGCCGGAGTGGCTGCGACGATCGAAAGTAGAGCGAGGGTGCGAAGGTGGGCGAAGAAGGACATAGTGGCTCCTGAAATCTCGTCGTTGAGGTTGACTCGCGGCTGATAGCGGCACAATTGCCGCGGAACTGACGCGCTTTCTGGTTCCTGAAAATCCGCGGGGGCTTATACTGGCCGCACCTCACACAGGAATGTCCGGACACTAACCGCCTGCCGCAGAGCCATCAATCCCCGCGAGGTAATTTCCGGGTAGTAATCACCTCATCAGCTAAACCGTTGCAAACAAAGCAACAGTCAGCCGCAACTAGAGACGCAACCTCGATGACACAACCCACAGCGCCGGTTCGCTTCCGCTTCGGTCCCTTCGAGGTTGACCCCGTTACAGGTGAACTCCGTCGCAGCGGCATCCGTCTTCGCCTCGCGGGACAGCCGTTCCGAATCCTGATGGCCTTACTCGCGCGGCCCGGAGAACTCGTCACCCGCGAACAATTGCGCGACGAAGTCTGGAGCGACTCCACCTTCGTAGACTTCGAACACGGCCTCAACGCCGCCGTAAACAAGCTGCGCCGAGCCCTCGGAGACGCCGCCGAAAGCCCGCAATACATCGAGACCCACACCGGCCGAGGCTACAGATTCATCGGAACGCTGCATCCTCCGGAAGTTCTTCCTGCCCCGGTCATCGAGCCGCTACCGGCGGTCGTACTCCCACGCCGAACTCACCCATCGTGGCGTTGGGTCGCCATTGTCGTCGTCTGCGTCCTGATAGCGGTTTCGGGATGGCGCCTCCACGAAAAAACCGTTGCGCCACCGCCCCCCTGGCAGGTCAACCGCTTGACCTCCGACGCGGGCCTTTCGAACTCCAGCGCTTTGTCGCGTGATGGAAAGCTGATCGCCTACTCCTCCGACCGGGCGCATGACGGCGAAATGGATCTTTACGTAACGCATCTGAGTGGCGGTCCACCCATCCGCCTCACGATGGATGGAACCAACAACACCGCCCCGGACTTCTCTCCCGATGGCACCCGGCTCGTCTTCCACTCCAACCGTGCCGGAGGAGGCATCTATGAAGTGGCAGCTTTCGGCGGAGAAGCGCGCTTGCTCGTGGATCGCGGACTCGATCCCAAATACTCGCCGGATGGTTCCGAGGTCGCCTATTGGGTAGGAGACCCCTACGTGGCCCAGACCGTCCCGGGCGGAGGCGAGGTCTGGGTGGTTTCCGCAGCAGGTGGCGAGCCGCGAAGAGTCGGAGCGCAATTCACGAATGCTCGCTTCCCCATCTGGGCTCCCGATGGAAATCATCTTCTGCTCGTTGGCTACACAGGACAAAAGTCCGCGGAGAACACCGCCATTGACTGGTGGATCGTCGCCACGCACGGCGACACAGCCGTTCGCACCGATATGTACGCTGCGCTGACGCAGGGAGGTCTCGCCTCACAGAAGATTCCTGCGACTCCGAACTCAACATTTCCGCATGTGCCGACGGCAGCCTGCTGGCAGGCCGCAACAAACAGCGTGATCTTTTCAGCCCCCACCGGCGAAACGAGGAGTCTTTGGGAGATCAACCTCGCTGCGGCGACGAACAAAGTCAGGGGGCCTTTCAAGCGCCTGACCGCTGGAGCCGGCGACGAGACTGGACCCTCCTGCGCCGCCGGAGAGATCGTTGCGTTTACAAGCGGCGAAAACCGGAGTGCCATCTGGTCGATCAGGACAGACCTGAATCGAGGACGAATCGATGGAAAACCTGAGCTCCTTACCCAGGGCTCCACCGATCGTGAGCCCTCGCTATCCGGCGACGGGCGATACATAGCCTTCAGCTCAGCCCGATCCGGCGCGCTCAACGTGTGGACGCGAGAACAGGCCACCGGAAAAGAGGTCCGCCTCGCCCCCTCATCCAACGCCCAACGCTACGCGCTGATGGACGGCGCCGGCAATCGGCTGGCCTATTCGCTATTCGAGCAGGATGGGACCCGCTCCATCTACCTGTGGACCCGCGACCAGCCGACGAAGAAGCTCTGCGGCAACTGCCTTCGAGCCACCGGATGGACGCCAGACCAGAAGAAAGTCCTGATATTCGCAGGGAATCCGTTCGCGATTGCTCTCGTCGATCCTGCCACCGGGGAAAGGACACCGCTGGTTAGCCACAAATCGTACAACGTCCTGTCCGGGCGGTTCTCTCCCGATGGCCGCTGGATCAGTTTCACTGTGCGCCTGAAGGCGAACCGGTCCATGATTGCCATTGCGCCGCTCGATGGCTTGAAGCCCATTCCCGAAAGCGCCTGGATCGAAATCGCCGACGTGGGTCCTGAGGACAAGGCCGACTGGTCGCCTGACGGCAAAACTCTCTACTTCACCTCGGCAAGGGACGGCCATCGATGTCTTTGGGGACAGCGCGTCGACCCGCTCTCCCGCAGACCCTTGGGCGACGCGTTCGCCGTCCAGCACTTCCACGGCCGCCTTTCGTACGATCCCGGCGGCTGGTCCGCAGCCCACGGGCAAGCCATCTTCGCGTTGACCGAAGGCCGCGAGAATGTCTGGATCATGTCCCGCGCAAATAGCGATAAGTAGCCGCCGAACGCTTCAGGGCAGCATATCGCGCAGCCACTCCGGAAGGTCGGTCGCCAGCATCGTAGCTTTGCCCTGCTCGAATGTCGCAATCCTGCGCTACGACCCGTGCAAGTCACCTAGGGCGCGTCTTGCGCGGATGTTTCAACAGGAACGAACTTCCGTCCTACGATGCGGCCTACTGTGCGGGTTCCATCTTCATCGATTTTCTCGAAGAGACGCTGAGGTCCTTGAAGCTGGCGGAAGTGAGGAAACGGTCTTGCGTCGAGGACTGCCTGTAACCGCGCTCGGCCACTCGGCTCGCCTACGGTCGCCATGATCTCGGAGAGCTTTGGCGGTGGTGCCATCTCACGCAGCCGATGGATCTCCTGCCCGTTGAGCAGACGCTCAATGCAGCGACCAAGCTGCGCCCAAAATTCAATCTGGCGGTTGGTCGAGCGGTGCATAACCTCTCCCGCTTGGCGTGCGTCCAGAATGAGAGCATCAGAAATCATCACTGGCTGCGGCATAGATCCACCTCGGTACAAACATGCTATCGGCAAATTTGAGGCAAGCAAAGGCCGCGATCGCTCGCGGCCTTTGCCTCATTGTTCCTCTTACGCGCCCGCAGCTTCGCTCTCCGCCGCAGCCGCCGCAGCCGCCACTTCGTTCTCGATCTGCTTAGCCCTCGCCAGCTCCGCCATCTGCGCCTTCTTGACCTCAGCAGAGTTGGCGCCAAGTTCAGCAGCCAGCTTCTCAGTCGTGAAGGTTTCGATGATGTCGCCCGCCTTGATGTCCTTGTAGCCGGCGAGATCGATACCGCACTCGACGCCCGACCGAACCTCAGCCACATCTTCCTTGACGCGTTTGAGCGAGGCGATCTTGCCCTTCCAGACTTCCTCGCCATCGCGCAGCACGCGTACCTGCGCATCGCGCCGGATCAGGCCATCGGTCACACGGCAGCCGGCAATCTGGCCGACCTTCGTGATCTTGAACACCTGCAGCACTTCGGCGCGGCCCGCGTAGTTTTCCTTGTAGACCGGATCGAGCAGGCCGTACATTGCCTTGGTCATCTCGTCCTGCAGCTCGTAAATAATCGAGTGCATACGGACATCGACGTTCTCGCGCGCGGCCAAGTCCTGCGCCTTGCGTTCCGGACGAACGTTGAAGCCGATGACGACCGCGTTCGATGCCGAAGCCAACAAGATATCCGACTCCGTGATCGCGCCGACACCCGAGTGCAGCACCTTGACCCGAACCTTCTCGGTCGACATGCGCACCAGCGAATCGGCCAGCACTTCGACCGAACCCTGCACATCGCCCTTGAGGATGATGTTGAGGTCCTTTACGCCCGCCTGCTTGATCTGTTCCGCAAGCCCTTCGAGCGAAACGCGCGAGGTCTTCGCAAGCTGTGCTTCGCGTTCCTTCATCTTGCGATACTGCGCAATGCCCTTGGCCTTGTCGCGGTCCGCCATGACGAGGAACGTATCGCCCGCATCCGGCATTGACTCAAGACCGAGGATTTCAACCGGCGTAGACGGCCCGGCTTCCTTGATCTCGCGTCCACGATCGTCGAACATGGCGCGAACCTTACCAAACGTATTGCCGACCACGTAGCTGTCGCCAACCTTCAGCGTTCCGTTCTGCACCAGCACCGAAGCCACAGCACCACGCCCACGATCCAGCTTGGCTTCAATGACCGTTCCAACCGCCGGACGTTCAGGCTGTGCCTTCTGCTCGTTCGTATCCGCGATGTAGCAAATCATTTCTTCCAGGCCGTCGAGGTTCGTCCGCTTCTTGGCCGAAACCATCACGAACTCCGTATCGCCGCCCATCGAAGTCGCCTGCACGCCGCGCGCTGCCAGCTGCTGCATCACCTTGTCGGGGTTCGCATCCGGCTTGTCGATCTTGTTCACCGCCACGATGATCGGCACCTTCGCCGCCTTCGCATGGTCGATCGCTTCAATCGTCTGTGGCATCACGCCATCGTCTGCCGCAACCACGATAACGACGATATCGGTAACCTTCGCTCCACGAGCACGCATGCGTGTAAACGCCTCGTGACCCGGAGTATCGAGGAACACGATCTCGCGTCCAAATGCCGGTGAATCCGGCTTGGTCACATGCACCTTGTACGCACCGATGTGCTGCGTAATGCCGCCGGCTTCTCCGCCAGCCACATCGGTTGAACGAATCGCGTCCAGCAGCGAAGTCTTACCGTGATCGACGTGTCCCATGATCGTGACGACCGGCGCGCGGACGACTTCGACCATGTTCGACGTGTCTTCGAGGAAGCCTTCAATCGCCTCGTTCTCAAGCTGCTCTTCGACCGAAATCACCTGAGCGTCCGCGCCGAACTGCCGCGAAACATCCTTGACCAGCTCGCCATCAAGCGTCTGGTTGACCGTAACGAACACGCCCTTCATCAGCAGCGTCGCAATAAGATCCTTGCCGCGAATGTCCAGTTTCTCAGCCAGGTCCTTAACAGAAATTCCTTCAGTCACAGTGATCGTGCGCGTGATGGGAAGCGGCTCATGCGGAATCTGCGCGCCACCGAAACGGCTCGGCGGAGCAAAGCCCTTCATCGGGCCTTCTTTGGTCTTCTCGTAACGCTGATTTCCACGACGCTGTCCAGGACGTGCCGGACGCGGAGCCGACGGCGGCGCGCCGCCTTCTACGGGGCCGGCACCGGGGCCGCCGGGGCGTGCGCCAAATCCAGGCCGGGCAGGGAAGCCAGGACGTCCGCCGGGAGCAAACCCAGGGCGCGATCCAGGCGCACCCGGAGCTCCACCAGGACCACCCGGGAACGTACGTGTCGGATGCATCGGACGACGTGCGCCCGGCGCTCCCGCACCCGCAGCACCCGGGCCACCGGAGAATCCAGGGCGAGACCCCGGAGGGCCTCCCTGGCCAGGACGCGGGCGTTCGAAAATGGGTCGCCGAGGCGGTCCACCTGGAGGTGGAGGCGGTGCGTTATAGCTTGGCCGAGGCCCAGTCTGCGGCATCACCACGCGACGCGGCGCAGGCGCCGGCGGTCCCGGAGGAACAGCCGCAACCACAGGCTCAGGCGCAGCAGCCACGGGCTCTGGCGCAGGCGGCGGCGGAGCAACAGCCGCTACAGGCGCGGGGGGCGGCGTCGGAGGAGGCGGAACATTGGCGGCCTTCACGACAACCGGAGCAGTCGGCGCAGAGCTCGCAATAGCCGGCGGCGGCGCCACCACTACAGCAGGCCGGACAACCGGCGGTGCGACAGTGGGCCGCACAGGCGCCACAGTAACGTGGCCTTGAGGACGCGGAAGCGGAACAATCCGGCGAGGTGCCGGAGCGGTCTCAGCAGCCGGAGGCGCTGGCGGTGGAGGCGGTGCTGCCGCAACCCCGGTGCTTGCGGGCCGCGCGACCGCAGGCCCAGCTACAGCCGGCGGAGCAACCACAGAAGGCCGCTGAACCACAGGCGGACCGTACTTCGCAGCCTGCTCAGCCTGCTTGCGCTCCAGAATCGCTTTGAGCGCATCGCCGGGCTTGGACACGTTGGCCAGATTGAACGCAGGCTTCGAATCAGCAGAGGGCCGCGCTGTTTGCGCCGGACGTGCGCCGCGCTTGAAATAGGAGCGCACCTTCTCCGCTTCATCTTCTTCGATGGAGCTGGAGTGCGTCTTGGGTTCGGTGACGCCAACCGCCTTAAGAGCATCCAGAATGGGTTTGCTCTTGACTTCCA
>CAZZYB010000193.1:6565-7337 GCA_964658125.1 uncultured Acetobacteraceae bacterium
CGCCGACGCGGGCCGGCATTGACCACCGGCTATTTCGGCTCCACTTCAAGTCACTTAGCTAGTCATAGCCGCTCCGAAGTAGGAATTTGTTGTACATCCAGTATCGCCTGAAACTGCCATTTTTCCGAGCAAAACGGCAGTCTTAGGCAAATGTTGACACAAGCCATGGGGATTAACCACGGTCGTGCTCGTCGCTGTCAATTGTTTCGTCGGATATTTCCTGGCTTTCTGCCACCAGGGTATCCATCGTGTCGTTATCCAACTCAATGCCTTCTTCGCGAGCGTCTGCCGCATCGTTCGCGTCGCTTTCCGAAAGCGCGTCTTCTGCCGCGATGATGTCTTCGGTGGAGAAGTCTTCGACTTCTTCCGCGCCGCCCGCAGCCGCTGCTTCAGCGGCCAGAATCTCTTCAGGTGTCTTTGCCATGGAATGCTCCTCGTTGGCTGTCGCAGCCGCATCATCAGATGCCGGTTCGACAACGGTTGGTTCCTTCACCGCCGGCCGTTCTTCGCCTTCTTCGTACTGCCCGAAGTAATGCCGGACAGCGGTAGAAATCTTGTCGACCGTCTTCTCGCCGATGCCGGGAACTTCCTGCAACTCCTCGGCCGTCATGTCCGACAGCGCCTCGACGGTCGTAATCCCCGCCGCAATCAGCTTCTCCATCACAGAGTCGCCCAGCTCGGTAACCTGCTCGATAGGCGTCGTAGGTCCGCCGCCCATCCCCTGCATCTGCTGTTCGACTTCCTGGCGCTTCTCTTCCTCGCTCTTGATGTC
>CAZZYB010000194.1:0-7303 GCA_964658125.1 uncultured Acetobacteraceae bacterium
GCACACGGCTCGTCCAAGAGCCATGCCCACACTGGCCTTGGCTGTTTCGCCACTCAATCAACCTTTTTATGTCGGGAGCACGGCAGACGGCTCGCAGTCGTAATCCCGACCATATAAGAAGTCGAATAAATTGATGGGCGAGCGCGACGCGCCTCGCGGTCAGACCAATATGAGTTAGAGGACCAGACGTTAGGTCCGCACCTATAGCTTGTGGTCGTTAGCAACTATTTTCGCTTGAAAAGCATCCCGGAGTTATACGCCACCGGCGTGAAACCAAATCACCGCACCCGTGAGGGTCAAGCAGATCGGAGACCAAAAATGGCGCAGTTTATTGGAGAAGTAAAGTGGTTCAACAATGCGAAGGGCTACGGCTTCGTCGGACGCGATGGAGGTCCCGATGTGTTCTGTCACTACAGCTCGATTGTCCAGGAGAGGGGATACAAATCGCTCAAAGAGGGCGAACAAGTCGAGTTCGATGTGATTCAAGGTGACAAGGGTCCTCAGACGGACCAGGTCAGACGCCTACAGGCAACGTAATAGACGAACGAACACATAACCGACGAATACATACGTGCATCGCGAGAGCGACGCTGGAGGATTGCGATGTCCACGCTGGTCATGGACGATGTGCGGGTCGATTTCCCGCGCAGCACAGTTACACGAAAACACGATCTATCTTGCGAATCGGAGCAGCCTGAGCGCATTCCCAGTTCCCTAGCCAGAGGAACATTCCCCTTCGCGAAGCTCGACTGGGCTCCGGGCGGTGGGGAGGTGAACGTGAAATCGATCGATTGCTACAAGCGAATCCTTGGTGTTCGTAAAAGGTCAGTCGTCCCTTATCTTGATCGGACAGGACCTTATGCGCGCAGCTTTCACGTCCTTGGTAAGGGGGCCGTGAGGGGCTGCTGGATGATTAATACCGGACGGGTTCTCCCCCTCATCGCAAGACTATTTGCTAAGTCGGTTGGTGTGTTGTCGGATCTCGACGGCGACCTGCTCTGGATTGAGGCTGCAGGGCCAGAGGCCAAAACCATGCGCCCTCGGTCTGTCCGCTGGCGTCTTTGCACGGAGGTCCGTCAATGACATCGCTTGACATTCTCTCGCGCGAATACGGCATACAGGAATCGGCGCAAGATGCGCAAGGGGAAGAACTCGTCACAAGCTCGGAGACGAAGCTTGCGATGCTCGCCGCGATGGGTGTGGACGCGTCGAATGAGGCCTCCGCCTTGGCTGCGTTGGACGCCCTCGAACAAGTGCAACGAAGCAGCCCTATTCCATCCGTGATCGTCGCGTATGCCGACAAGCAGCCGGTCCAAATACCCATCGTCAGACCCCAGGGGACCGGAAACGTCCACTGGCAACTCACACTCGAAGATGGCACTAAGCGCTCTGGAGAGTCGGCCTTCGAAGACCTGGCCTTCGTGGAAGACTGGAGTATTGAGGGTCGCATACTCGAGAAGCGGCTCCTGAGTATTCCGTGCGACTTGCCGTGGGGCTACCACAAGTTCCGGCTGGCTTCGGAGCCTCTGGAGCTATCCCTCATTGTGACTCCCGGCAAATGTTGGCTGCCGGAAGGAGCAAGCAGAGGCAAGCGGTATTGGGGGATCGCCGCTCAGCTTTATTTACTTCGTTCGGGACACAATTGGGGCATAGGCGACTTCACCGATCTCAAAGAACTCATTCAGATCGCGCGGAAGAGTGGTGCGGATATCGTGGGCATCAATCCTCTGCACGCCATGTTTCAAGATCGCTCGGAAGAAGCCAGTCCGTACTCTCCGTCCGACCGTAATCTGTTGAACGTCCTGAACATTGACGTAGAAGCTATTCCGGAATTTTCCGGTTCGGAGGAGGCTCAGAAATATGTCGGATCGGAAGCGTTCCGTAGCGCCGTTGCAGAATGGCGCGAGGCGCCGCAAGTTGTTTATGCAGACGTAGCGCGGAACAAGCTACACGCCTTGCAACTTGTCTTTGAGACCTTCGAACGGCATAAGAATCCTGACCGTCATAACGCGTTTACGAACTTCATCGCGGAGCGGGCTTCCCTTCTTGACCGCGCGTGTATTTTTCAAGCCCTTCGCTCCCACTTCGCGAAACTCAATTCTGAAATGGCTGACTCCGACCACTGGCCGGAAGAATTCAAGAGCTTCCGCTCGCCGGCGGTGGCGCGCTGGGCTCGCGAGCATAGAGAACTCGTGCAATTCCAGTTGTGGATGCAGTGGGTTGCTGATGCACAACTCCGCGCAGCTGCCGAGGCCGCGGCTGATATGGCGATTGGGATCTATCGCGACATGGCTGTGGGTGCTCATCGCTCGGGAGCCGAGATGTGGTGCCATTCAGACGCACTCCTGCCAAACGTTAATGTTGGTGCCCCACCGGACACCTGGAATCCGGCAGGACAGAATTGGGGCCTTCCACCGTTTCACCCGAAACGTCTACAGTATGCAGCGTACCGGCCCTTCATCGAACTCCTTGAATCGAACATGCGTTACAGCGGAGCGTTGAGGATCGATCACGCGATGGCTATGGAAAGGCTCTACTGGATTCCAGCGGGCGGTTCCGCCAAAGAAGGAGCGTACGTGGAGTATCCGCTCGATGACCTGGTGGGGATACTTGCTTTGGAGAGTCACCGCAATCGTTGTCTCGTTGTGGGTGAAGACCTTGGCACTGTTTCAGCCGGATTCCGCGATCGTATGGCGGAGGCTAACGTACTCTCCTACCGAGTCCTCTTCCTTGAAAGAGACGAAGATGGTTTTGCCGCCTCCGACGAGTACCCCTACCTGTCGCTGAGTGTAGCCAGCAGTCATGACCTGCCGACCGTGCAAGGGTGGTGGCGTGAAACCGATGTTGATCTGAAGCATGCGCTCGACTTGTACCCAACGCCGGACATGCATTCGGTAGCCAAGAGCCAGCGGGTTACGGATCGAAGTGATCTACTTAGCACGCTTGGCGGAGAAGGTTTGATCGATCCAAACACTGCGGACCTGGAGGCGTTTTACGATGCAGCGCACAAGTTCCTCGGAAAGACCAAAAGCATGTTAACCATGGTCCAACTGGATGACCTCACCGGGGAAGTCGACCAGGTTAATGTGCCGGGAACGACGGATGAAACACCTAATTGGCGCAGAAAACATTCCGTGACTCTGGAGGAGTTGGAAGAGCGATCAAAACTGAGACAGGTCGCTGACGCTATGCGACAGATCCGTGGGAACTCCCATAAGACGCCGGATCCACAAGCAGGCTAGGCATAACCGCAAAGTCCTCAGTTTTTCAGTGTTGATCCCCATGCCCCCAAGCGGTTATTCTCGCCAGCCAAACACTCGGAACACCCAAACCAATCAGTAGTGGATAACACAAAACGAAACCGCCAGACGCGAAGCATCCGGCGGTCTATGGTCATGCAGCTAAAGACATAGGAAGATCGGAGATAGCACTCTTTGCGGTAGGAGATATCTGCCTCCAAACCTTCTCCGCCGTTTCCCGCTCCTGTTCTTGGATCGAAATAGCGAGAGTTTTGGTTTCAACATCGCCCGCCACGGCAGCTACTTCTGCCAGCGATTCATACATCGCCACCTCTGCATTTTCTACCGCGAACGCCATCATCAGATTTTGAGTGAGGCGGTCGGGCACATCGTGTCCGATCTGAGCCACCTTGGGAGCAAAGTTGAACACGTGTGCGAGAAAGCTCTTCAGGATTGAGGGCGAACCGCCCAGTGCACTTAACCTTCGCGTCAGGTGCTCGTACTGCACCTTGGTCTCTTCCGCGTGTGTTTTGAAAAGCGCATGAGCGGCGGGGTCGTCACCTTCCTTGGCGAATCCGTGCAGTTGTGTCTCGAAGCTCTTTTCAGCCGCGATGGCATCCTCAAGATAGGTCGCGATGATTTCTTGGGGCGACTTCCCTTTTGCGACTTCCGTCTTAAAGGACTCATTCGCGCTTCGCCGAAGTATCGCCCAGACCTGCAAGTAGTCCTCGCGTTCTTCCGACTGCAGTGTCCGCGCCAGCGATAGAACTTCTTCATCCCCGGCTTCCGAAGCGGCAGCAGCGAGCGACTCATACATCGCCATCTCCGCTGCGGCCGCGGCGAAGGTCACCATGAGATGCTGCGTATTCTTTTCCGCTGCCCCTTGGCCTATCTGCGCGCTCAGAGGCGTAAACGCGAGCATTTCGGCAAGGATTGTCTTCCCTTGGGAGGGCGAACCTCCCCGCTTCACCAAAAGCGCAGTCAGGCGCTCGTGTTGGGTTTTCGCTTTTGCGGAGAAGGCAGAAAACAACTCCTGCACCGCAATCTGCTCCCCGGCCTTCCCGAAGGAACTCAGAGCACTCTCGAAATTGCGCTCGGCGGATATAGCGTCTTCCAGGTAACGATTTATTCGATCCACGATAACTTCAGCCATACTGCCCTCCTTCGGTTTTGGATGCAAACAACTGCGGCGGTGATCTCCCCCGACTCATTCCGGTATGTGATTCCATCGTTCACCGCCCCGCCGCTCGCTCCTTAGCTCGTTGCGTGCCGGAGGATCTATCCATATCCGAGTCGCCTCCGTAGTTAATCTCACCATGCTTTCCTACCATTAGACCCTCATGCTTTTGAGATACGATTCAAAAACCATAGCTCCTTCGGACATGGCGTCCGAGCTATCGGGCATGAGCCAACCGCCCGGCCCAGCGGCAACCTTCAAACCCAAGTTGCCCTCTCATGGGTCAGCAGGTCTGTTTCACCCCCCGAACGAAGGCACGCGAACGACACAAGGAGGCTTATGGCCGTCTACTTCATTCTTCGTGCCGCGTTCGGCTACCTGTTGTTGGGGCTCATGGTCCGGATCTTGGGCTGGCTTCCCGGCAACGATGTGGATTACGCAACTCTCCAAACGAAACGGATCGATCGGCATCATCCCCAAACACTGATGAGGGCACCATGGCAACCAGTAGCACTGCGTCTCAAGGTTCTTCGATAGAAAGCGATATCCCCGCACGCCTCGATCGCCTTCCGTGGTCACGTTGGCACTCAAGGATTATTTTGGCGCTCGGCACATCGTGGCTTCTCGACGGACTTGAAGTAACACTAGTCGGTTCGCTATCCGGAATTCTGGAAAGCAATTCCGGCCTCCATTTGACTGACCCGCAAGTCACTGGCGCCGCCACCACCTATCTTGCTGGAGCAGTTCTCGGCGCGCTCCTGTTTGGATACCTCACAGACCGCCTGGGCCGGCGTAAGTTATTTTTGGTGACACTCGCAACCTACTCCGTTGCTACGATCGCCAGCGCATTCTCCTGGGGACTATTCAGCTTTTCTCTCTTTCGGTTCTTCACCGGCGTTGGTATCGGTGGAGAATACGCGGCTATTAACTCGGCCGTCGACGAACTCATTCCAGGCAAACTCCGCGGCACTGTCGATCTCATCGTCAACGGAACATTTTGGCTTGGCGCGACCGTTGGCTCACTCGCGGCGATGTTCTTGTTGAGCGGCCACGTGCCGCAAAACACCGGATGGCGCTACGCCTTCGGCATCGGCGGAACCCTCGGTATCGGCGTTCTCATTCTTCGCCTGTTCGTGCCTGAGAGCCCCCGCTGGCTGATGCTGCGGGGCAATGAGGAAGAAGCCGGAAAGATCGTATCCGGCATCGAAACTCAATCCAGCCATGGATCACCCGAGCAACTTCCGGCTGTCGAAGGGGACAAACTGAAGATCACCGTGCGCGATCACACTCCTTTTGGCGAGATTTTCAGAAATATGATGGGAGAAAATCGTCAGCGGTCGATCCTCGGCCTAGTCCTCATGGTTGCACAGTCGTTCTTCTTCAATGCTGTGTTCTTTTCGTACGGTCTGGTCGTCAAGAAGTTCTTTCATGTCAGTGACCGTGAACTTCCCATGCACTTACTTCCCTTCGCCATCGCAAGCTTCCTCGGCCCTCTGACGCTCGGCCGTCTGTTCGACAAGATTGGACGCAAGCCCATGATCACTGCGACCTATGCGATTTCGGCGGTCTTGCTGCTTGGACTTTTATTCCCGTTCGCACACGGAACTCTGGAGGCTCGTGGGCTCGGAATTTGCTTTTCCGTCATATTCTTTGTGGCTTCATCAGCTGCTAGCGCGGCGTACCTCACCGTCAGCGAAATCTTCCCTCTTGAGATCCGTGCCTTCGCGATCGCGATTTTCTACGCGCTGGGAACACTGATCGGCGGGGTCGGTGCGCCTCTTCTATTCGGCGTTCTCATCGCGACTAACTCCAAAGCTAATGTCGCGCTGGGGTACGCGCTCGGCGCTGTGCTGCTGCTGAGCGGCGCAGTCTGCGAACATTTCATCGGCGTTGAAGCAGCCGGCAAGAGCCTGGAGTCCATCTCCAAGCCGCTTCAAAGTAGTGCCTAGTGCAGATCCTGGTAGACCTACTCGAGCTTACCCGGGTTTCGACCGTCAGTAATTCCCAAACGTAAAAAGGAGATCCACAATGTCAGCAGCAGCTTCCCCAGTTGAATTGCAAGACCCGCGTGAACGTTTTGCCAAACCTCCATTCCCGCAGCCAAAGCAAACGGGGACCGGCAGTTCGAATGAACTGGATCCTCCAGCGGATTACGGTGAAACAACATATCAAGGGCACGGCCGTCTAGAGGGCCGCGCAGCCCTCATTACGGGCGCGGATAGTGGCATCGGACGTGCGGTTGCCCTTTGCTTCGCGAAAGAGGGTGCTGATGTCCTCTTCGCATTTCTTGAAGGGGATAAGGACGAACAAAAAGACGCGGATGAGACAGTGCGTCTAATCCAAGCGACCGGCCGAAAGGCCATCGCAGTCCCTGGTGATATCCGCGAAAAGAGCTTTTGCAAATCGCTTGTAGATCGTGCGTTGGCCGAGTTCGGCCGTCTGGATATCCTTGTGAATAACGCCGCTTTTCAGAGAACTTATGAAGAGCTGGCCGACATCCCGGAGGAAGAGTTTGATCAGACGTATCGCACCAATGTGTATGGAACCTTCTTCCTCACACAAGCGGCTCTTGCCGAAATGAAGCCAGGCGGAGTCATTCTCAATACCTGTTCCATCGAGGCATTCGAACCCAAAGATGAATTGGCGCCATACGCGTCAACAAAGGCTGCGCTCGTGAGCCTTACTAAGAGCTTTTCGAAGCTGTGCATGAAGCATGGTGTCCGTGTGAATGGAGTGGCTCCGGGTCCCGTGTGGACGCCGCTCATCCCCGCAACCATGCCGCAGGAAGAGGTAAAGTCGTTCGGCGAGAGCACTCTCTTCGCGCGCCCCGCACAGCCCGTGGAACAAGCCGCTGTGTTCGTGTTCCTGGCCAGTGACGACGCAAGCT
>CAZZYB010000195.1:0-7301 GCA_964658125.1 uncultured Acetobacteraceae bacterium
AATGTCCGCCTTGTCGATGATGGCGTCGTTGATGCCTTGAAGCACCCAACTGAGTAATCCGCCCGTTGGACCTGCGACGCACCGGGAAGGGTCGCCCGCGGCGGAAGCAGGGAGGCGCTCGAGGATCTTGACGTTGAGCAATGTAGCCTGCGGAGCCACGCCGATGACTCCGCCGGTGCCAGGCCCGGCAGCTCCCGCGGCGAGCGATGCTGTAAACGTCCCGTGGCCTTGCTGGTCCTGCGGAGAACCGTCGTCGCAAACGCTGGGCAGTGCACTCTGGTCAACTTCACTGAGGTTCACAGCGAGGTTGGGAGCGATGTCTGGGTGATTACGGTCGACGCCGCTATCGAGGACGGCAATCCGCGCGCCTGCGCCCTTGGTGACGTTCCACGGGCCGTAGGAGGGACCGCCCACGATATTTGCGCCGAAACCCCCAGCCTGCAGAACCGCCCAGTTCTGCGGTGTGCGGTAGAGATTGTCGGCGGGGTCGCTGGGATCAGTAGGACGTGGGGGCGTGGTTCCTACGATGGATATCTGGTGGCCCTCGACGTAGCGATCGTGGAGGACAAACTCAACGTTTGGCTGGGACGATAGACGAGCCACATTGTCCGCAGCGTCGGGGGAAGCAGCCTTTAGTACGGTTATGCCGAGACGGTCGATCTTCTGGACAAGTTCTCCGCCTACCGCCGCTGCTGTGGATGCAGCGTTCGGAGGGATGACTCCGTCTTTGTATACAACTACATAGCGATCCGGAACGATGTTGCTGACGCCGTTGGCGTCACGTAGGGCGGGGCTGCTAAGTGCTGGCGTTGAGGTACTTTCGAGCGGGGCGTTGCTTCCGCATCCCGTTGTGGCGAGAATCAGCGGTATAAACACGAGCGCGGGGGTTGATGTCAACATGGAAACCTCAATCCCGTACCGCATCGGCGTGAAAAGGTGCCAAAAGCCGAGGTGTTTCGATTTGCGGCAGGCGAGATGACCGTCTGGCCCGGACGGTCCGGTCGGTGGAAAACAGGGGTAGTGCATCCTTGTTCCGGCGTGATACGAGTAGAATCTGCGTAGGGATTGTGCGCCTGGAGAACCGAATTGGGTCAGAAAAATGCCATAAGCAGGGGGTTTGTTGCAACGCGCGCGGAGGCGCCCGTGGCGGCAGGACTGACGGCGGCACAACTGGTGGAGTTCTACCGGCTGATGTACCTTTCCCGCAGGACAGACGACCGCGAGATTCTCCTCAAGCGGCAGCAGAAGATTTTCTTCCAGGTTTCCTGCGCCGGACATGAGGCTTTGCTCGTCGCAGCCGCAATGGCTTTGAAGCCCGGGTACGACTGGTTCTTTCCCTACTACCGCGACCGGGCTCTCTGCCTGGCGCTTGGGAATACCGTCGAGGAGCAACTGCTGCAATCTGTGGGGGCTGCCGATGATCCGGCCAGCGGCGGCCGGCAGATGCCCTCTCACTGGGCGAGCAAACGGCTGAATATTGTGTCGCAGTCGTCGTCCACGGCGACGCAGTGCCTGCATGCAGTCGGATGTGCGGAGGCTGGACGCTACTTTTCAGATCATTCGGGTGCCGCGAAGAAGGTTGATGGGGACTATCGCCAGTTCAAGGATGTGAAGTTTCACGGCGACGAGGTTACGTACGTCTCGATAGGAGAGGGGTCGACCAGCCAGGGTGAGTTCTGGGAGTCGCTGAATACGGCGTCGAATGCTAAGTTGCCCATTCTGTACGTGATTGAAGACAATGGGTATGCGATTTCGACTCCGGTAGAGGCGAATACTCCCGGAGGCAACATTTCGCGCCTGATTGCCAATTTTCCGAACTTTCACTTCGCGGAAGTCGACGGGACCGACGCTGTTGCGAGCTATGAGGCAATGGTGGAAGCCGTAGCTTATTGCCGCTCAGGTAAAGGCCCCGCAGTGGTTCATGGACACGTGATTCGCCCGTATTCCCACTCGCTTTCGGACGACGAGCGGCTTTATCGGAGTGAAGAAGAGTTGAACTCCGATGCGCTGCGTGATCCGATTTCGCGGATGCAGGTGTGGCTGCTGCGCGAAGGAATCCTCGATGCGGCGGGGATTGGTGAACTGGAGCGCAAGGTTGATGAAGAAGTCCAGCGGGCCAGTGATCGGGCGCTTGAAGCTGTTCTGCCGAAGCCTGATTCGATTCTGAGACATGTGTACTCCGAGGACCTGAAGCCGACGGATCCTCGTTTCGAAACACCGGTTGAGCCGACGGCAGATCAGGGTGAGCGCACGATGCTTGACCTGATCAATAACTGCCTTCGTGACGAAATGGCGCGCGACGAGCGAATCGTGGTCTTTGGTGAAGATGTGGCCGACGCTACGCGGGATAAGGCGCTACGGTCCGGGGAGATCAAGGGTAAGGGCGGCGTCTTCAAAGTAACGCACGGCTTGCAGAAGGAGTTCGGGAACGATCGGGTGTGGAACTCTCCGCTGGCTGAGGCCAACATTGTTGGCCGGGCAATCGGGATGGCCGTGCGCGGCATGAAGCCGGTTGTCGAGATTCAATTCTTTGATTACATATGGCCTGCTATGCATCAGATGCGTAACGAGTTAGCATTGATGCGCTGGCGGTCCAACGGGGCGTTCAGTTGCCCTGTTGTGATGCGGGTTCCTACAGGTGGTTACCTGACTGGCGGGTCCATCTATCATTCCCAGTCGGGTGAAAGCATCTTTTCGCATACGCCGGGTGTGCGGATCGTCATGCCGTCGAACGCACTGGACGCCATCGGCCTGCTGCGGACGGCAATTCGTTGCGACGACCCGGTCATTTTCCTCGAGCACAAGCGGCTTTATCGGGAGACGTTCGGACGTTCGGCTTATCCGGGGCCGAATTACTCGATCCCGTTTGGGAAAGCCAGGGTCGTCAAACCGGGAAAAGATCTGACCGTGATCACCTATGGCGCGGTGGTCCCGCGGGCTCTACAGGCGGCTCAACGCATGGAGCGCGAGCAGAACGTGGACGTGGAAGTGATCGATCTGCGCTCGCTGGCGCCGTATGACTGGGAAGCGATTGCCGAGTCGGTTCGCAAGACGAGCCGCGTCCTTGTGGCGCATGAGGACATGTTGAGCTGGGGTTATGGCGCTGAGATTGCCGCGCGGATTGGCGATGAGCTGTTTCACGACCTGGATGCGCCGGTCCGCCGAGTAGGGTCGATGGACACGTTTGTGGCCTACCAACCTCTGCTGGAGGACGTCATTCTTCCGCAGGCAGAGCATTTATTCAAAGCAATGTCTGACCTCGCGGCTTTTTGAAACACACCGTTCTAACAATTTTTTGTCGAGCGCAACTGACCGGCCCTGCTAGTGTTTCCACCTTTGGGTGGTAAGTTCCGTCGCGCGTGCGCCGGGAACGAGGGAGCTACGGGATGACGAAGCAATCGAAGTTTCTGCGGGTGGCTGGTGAAGCGGGCAAGGCGACCGTGACTGCGACAATGTGCGCTTTGATGGTTGTTACGCCATTGATAGCGGAAGCTGCGGCTCCGATGGGCGCTCCTGCAAAGCTTACGGAGCAGCAGAAGGTTCTGCACGCTCTGAACAGATTTACGTTTGGACCGCGGCCGGGGGACGTTCAGGCGGTTGAAAAGATGGGTCTTCGTGCGTGGTTCGAACAACAGCTGAATCCGCGGGCGATTGACGATTCCGCTTTGAACACGATGCTGCAGCAGTTTCCGGCGATGCAGTTGAGCCAGGAGGCGCTGCTCGAAAAGTTCCCATCTCCCCAGATGTTACGGCAGATGTCGCGGCAGGGAACCCCTTTGCCCACTGACCCGACAGAACATGCGATCTACGCTCACGCTATCGTCAACTACGAGAAGCAGCTGGCGGCGGCTGGTGTGTCGCCCCAGTTGAAGGTTGCGAACGGCGGCGCGGCGACCGAGGGTGACAACCAGATGGTGCCGGCGATGGATGCGTCGGCCGCGCCGGCGAACGCCCAAGTGACGACGGACATGGCGGGGACTCCGCTGACTCGCAATGCCAAAGGTAAACCTCGCATTGCAAAGGTGGCCTATACGGGTGAGGATCCGGACGCGATCGTGGCGCTTCCGCCCGATCAGCGCATGAGCAAGATTTTGGCGATGTCGCCGGAGCAATTGAATGCGTTTCGTGCGGAGTTGCTTCCTCGCCAGCGCGGGCAGTTGATGCAGGGGCTCTCGCCGCAGCAAACCGAGGTGATCGCAGCGCTACAGGGGCCGATCCGTGTGATCGGCGCGGAGACGCTTGAGTCGAGGCTGCTGAGAGACGTGTACAGCGACCGTCAGCTCGAAGCGGTGATGACGGATTTTTGGCTGAATCACTTCAACGTTTACGTGAGAAAGAATCAGCACGAGCCGTATCTTCTGTCGTCCTATGAGCGCGATACGATCCGGCCGAATGCGTTGGGCAAGTTCGAGAACCTTCTGGTCGCGACGGCCGAGAGTCCGGCGATGCTGATGTATCTGGACAACTATCAGAGCATTGGACCCGATTCTCCTGCGGCGCAGCGGGGCAAACGCTTTACGCAGCGGCAGCCGAACTCGCCCGTGGCGCAGTTTGTGCCGAAGGGGATCAACGAGAACTATGCCCGCGAACTGATGGAGTTGCACACCATCGGCGTGCGCTGCGAGGTCAGCGGAGACCGCACCACAGCCATGCTGGAACCCTCCTGTGGGAAGGGTTATACGCAGGCCGATGTGACCAATGTGGCGAAGGTCCTAACCGGATGGACGATCGACCGTCCGTATCGCGGCGGTGGTAACGGTGCTTTCACATTCGAACAGAATCGGCATGAAGGTGGATCGAAACAGGTGTTGGGGCAGACGATTCGCGAGAACGGCCAGCAGGAGGGTTTGGAGGTGTTGCACATCCTGGCGACCAGCCCTGCTACGGCCCAGTTCATCTCGCATAAGCTGGCTGTGCGCTTCGTGAGCGATGATCCGCCAAAGGCTCTCGAAGACCGGATGGCGAAGACGTTCCTCGCGACCGGCGGTGATATCAAGTCGGTGCTCCGGACCATGTTTGACGCGCCCGAGTTCTGGTCGCCTGACGTCTATCGCGCCAAGGTAAAGACGCCTATCGAGTTCATGGCCTCTGCGCTGCGGGCGAGCGATGCGACCGTCGCGAATGCGCTGCCGCTGGTGCAGGCGATGGACAAGCTCGGAATGCCGCTTTACGGGATGCAGACGCCGAACGGCTACTCCTGGTTATCGGGAGAGTGGGTGAGCACGAATGCGCTGGTGTCTCGCATGAACTTCGCGCTGGTGATGAGCGGCGGTTTGCTGCCCGGGACACGTACAGATTGGCCGAAGCTGCTGGGAGACTCCTCCGCCGTGAACGCGGCCACACCTTCGCCCCAGACCGAACGTTCGCTGGAGCTCTTGCTGCTAGGCCAGCCGGCTGCTGAAAAGACGCGCGCGGCAGTGTTGCAAGAGGCTGCGAAGCCCGGACAGATTCAGGAAGCGCAAAAAAATCTCGCGCTTGCGACGGGCGAGGGAAGCGACGACGCCCTGCTGGCCGCTGCCCCTGGCAAGGGAAAGCGTGCCTATGCAAACAATGGCATATCCATGACCGATTTGGCGTCGCGCAGCGGTAACGACGGGCCAGTGACAACGATGGCAGGGCTCCTGCTGGGGTCACCGGACTTTCAGCGCCGGTAAAGGAACTTATGATGGTGCCTGGATGGCTTATTGTGCAACTTTGATTCCCGGTTCGCGTTGAAGATAACAGGTGCAATTGCACTGAAGGTTCAGGAGGTTTCTTATGGGCTCGTCGAAATGGAATATCGACAACAGCAATTGGGGTTGTGACATGCACGGTCGCGACCTGGCGCGACGCGCGGTGAGTCGCCGCGGCTTTTTGAGGAATGGCGCCCTTGCGCTGGTTGGAACCTCGGTGATTCCGGCTTTTCTGACGCGCAGCGTGATGGCCGAAATGACCACCGCGGCGGCGAACAAGAAGAAGCTGGTCGTGCTGTTTCAGCGCGGCGCCTGCGATGGCCTGAACGTCGTGGTTCCTTATCGCGAGAAGAATTATTATGCGATGCGTCCCAGCATTGCGATCAAGCCCGAGCAAGTGCTCGATCTGGACGGTTTTTTCGGCCTGCATCCTTCGATGGATGCGATGAAGCCGCTGTACGATCATGGCCATCTGGCCATTGTTCATGCGACCGGGTCACCCGACACCACGCGCTCGCATTTTGACGCGCAGGACTACATGGAGAGTGGAACCCCTGGAGTCAAGGCCACTCCTGACGGCTGGCTGAATCGCGCGCTGCTGGACGAGAAAGCAAGTGGAAAGCCATCGGCCTTCCGCGCCGTCGCGCTGGGTACGCAGGTGCCGCGCACGTTGCAAGGCAAGCTGCCGGCGATCGCGATCAACAATCTCGCAGACTTTTTTGTAGCTGGCCGCGGACCGACGACGTCGCCGATTTCAAATGCTTTTCAGGCCATGTATGACGAGAGCACGGATGCCGTCCTGCACGGCACAGGGGCAGAGACATTTGAGGCGGTGAAGATGCTGAAAGCTGCCGACCCAGCGCACTATCAGCCTGCTGCGGGGGTCGTTTATCCGAATACCGCATTTGGAAACAGTCTGAAACAGGTGGCGCAGTTGATGAAGGCGAACCTGGGTGTGGAGGCTGCGTTTTCTGATCTGGGCGGATGGGACACGCACCAGAACCAGGGTAATGTGAATGGTCAGCTTGCAAATAAGTTGAAGGAGTTTTCGGAGTCCATCGCGGCGTTCTGGAAGGACATGGGCGACGACGCGGAGCACATCACGCTGGTGACGATGTCGGAGTTTGGACGGACGGCTCGTCAGAACGGAACGGGTGGGACCGACCACGGACACGCGAACGTGATGTTCGTGCTTGGCGGGTCGGTGAAGGGTGGCAAAGTCTACGGGAAGTGGCCGGGGCTTTCTGATGGGCAGTTGAACGAAGGCCGTGATCTCGCTGTGACGACGGACTTCCGCAACGTGCTCGGCGAGGCGGCGTTCAAGACGCTTGGCTCGCGCAATATGGAAGCTGTATTTCCGGGAGCGAAGGTCGATCCGCGAGGCTTCCTGAACTTTGCTTGATGAAGTCACGAGAGCGGAAAATTTGATCACTTGTGGAGAACTTTTTGTTACGGAATGCGTCTGAACAAGTGTAGTTAGAACGTGCTGAACCTTTCTCCCCACGGGTTTGGCTTCCCCTATCCGCAACAAAACCTCCCACCTATTCGCAGGGCTCCCGTATCGGGAGCCCTCGCTTCTTAAGGCTTCAGCGTAAGGATGGGGAGCGGGCGGGGCAGGTAGAGATCGAG
>CAZZYB010000196.1:0-7238 GCA_964658125.1 uncultured Acetobacteraceae bacterium
CGCCGCTTCTACTTAAACCCATCCTCATTTAGGATCAGCAGGATAAACTGTCCCTGACGATGAAACCGGCCGCGCGCCCCACCAAGCAGACCGTCACCAAGGCCACCGCCAGACAGCGAATGCTCAAGCAGCTGCTCTGCACCGACGCGCCCGAGCAAGCTCTGCGCTACCACGGCTTCCGCTCCATCGCCGGCGTGGACGAAGTCGGCCGCGGTGCGCTCTTCGGCCCCGTCGTAGCCGCCGCCGTCATACTCCCCACCAGCATCGCCGCCCTCGCCCGCGCCGGCCTCAAAGACTCCAAGCAGATGACCCGCGAAGACCGCGAGCGCCTCGACCGCCGCATCCGCAGCCGCGCGATCGCTATCTCCGTTTCCGAAGTCACCGCCGAGACCATCGACCGCGTCAACATCTACCAAGCCACCCGCATCGCCATGCTCGAAGCCGTCCTCGGCCTCTCCATCGCGCCCGACCACCTCATCATCGACGCCATGCGTCTCGACCACCCGTGCGCCCAGACCAAGCTCTTCTACGGCGACGCGCTCTGCCTCTCCATCGCCGCCGCGTCGGTCATTGCGAAGGTCCACCGCGACGCCATGATGCGCGACCTCCACGAAACGTACCCTCAATACGGCCTCGCCAGCCACAAAGGCTACGCCACACCCGAGCACCGCCGCGCCCTCACAGAACACGGTCCCTGCCCGCTCCACCGCCGCAGCTTCGCCCCCGTCTGGAAGTCAGATCCCGACGCCGCACTCGAAGAGATCCTCGAATCCGGCGACCTTCTCTTCGACCTCGAAGCACCCGTCGAGGAGGCTGCATGGGCCTGAAACTTCTCTGCGTAGGCGCTCATCCCGACGACGAGTGCTTCGCGTTCGGCGGCGCTCTCGCCCTTGCGGCCCAGCGCGGAGCGGAAACGTCCGTTATCTGCCTCACGGACGGCCAGGCTGCCACCCACCGCGGCACCGCCGCCAGCAGCAAAGAGCTGGGCAAGATGCGTCGCGACGAGTTCGCCGCCTCCTGCGACATCCTCGGCGTAGCCCAGCACGAGATGCTCGACTACCACGACGCCCACCTTGAGTTCGCCGACTTCTCGCACCTCGCAGCCGACATCGTGCAGCGCATCCGCAACTTTCGGCCCCACATTGTCCTCACGTTCGGCCTCGACGGCGCCGCCAATACCCATCCCGACCACACGATCGTCTCCGCCACGACAACCGCAGCCTTCCACTGGGCTGGCAATCCCAAGCGCTACCTCGACCGCGGCCCCGTCCACCAGGCCCAGCGCCTCTACCACCAGACCACCAACTTCTTCCTCCCCGACCGCCACAAGCCCCTGCCCGCCCCCTGGACGCTTACGCTGGACATCACATCCGTCTTCGAGAAGAAGATGGAAGCCTTCCGCGCCCACACCTCGCAAGCTCCGCTGGAGCAACAAGTCCGTGGCCTCTTCCTCCAGCACGGCCAGCAGGAGTTCTACACCCTGGCCGCGACCATGGTCCCGCAACCCGCCCGGCAATCCACCGACCTGTTCGAAGGCATCGCCGAGTAACTGTAGCCGTTCAAGCCAGCCAATCGCCGTTGCCGTTGCTTTTCTTCTTCGAGAATTTTCTCAAGGAGAAAATTGTTATTCCGAGCCGAAGTGCGAGGAACCCGCTTGGCTCTCTCCAGTTCTTCGCCTCCAGCGCTTCTCCAAGCAATCCGAAGGTCCGCCTGTCCCACTGTGGGAGTGCCCCTCCCTCCCCCCCCCCATACTTTATGATCCAAAGTCCTGAGAATACAGCAGTTAAGTCTGGACTTCTGGAGGCAATAACTACGCTGACTAACCCTGGCGTCTAAAATAGACTGGGAGTGAGCGGTCACATGAAAAAGACGGGACAATACCAGAAGCCGACCCCTATCTCTGTCGAAGTGAACGGGGAATCCTACTCGGGATCATACACATCACGCGGCGGAATTTTGCGAGTGGACTCTCCCTTTGGCAGCGGAGTCATAGAGGACAAGACGGGCAACAATGATCTTTGGGCAAAAGTGCGACTTCGCGAACTCGTCCACAAAGGACTACGGGAAAGTCAGTAATCGATTGCCAAATGCGCGACCGCTCAAGCATAATTAACTCATGGCGAAGGTCGTCCAAATCAACACAGGTCAACCGAAGCCAGCGAAGAATCCCGCTGCTGTTGCTCTAGGGCGTCTGGGTGGGTTGAAGGGCGGCGATGCAAGGGCGGCTAAACTGTCCCCTGCAGACCGCAAAGCAATCGCCCAACGTGCCGCTAAGCAGCGTTGGGCGAGGGTGAAGGGCAACGAATTGGAGTCTCCGGCTGTACCGGCTGAGGACTCTATGAGAGAGGCTAAGTTAGCCTAGTTTGGGGATCGACACCACAAACGTCCCGTCATCGGTTGTAATCGTGATGACGATACGTCGGGAGCCTACGCGAATCTTGATCGAGGGCATAGGTTACTAATCTCCTTTCCGAGCCGCCCCTCTGCAACGGGCGGCTCTCTCAATTTGCAGAAGTCTTGGTGAGCGAAATGCTCAACTCGCCGCCGTCATCCGGGCCGGGCTTATAGCTGACCTCGAAAACGCTTATGGCAAGTTGGAGCCACTTCCTTCGAAGGTCTACCGGCCACTCCGCATTCTCAGGGGGGAGTTTGCTCAAGAGTCCCTGGATGAAGGGATTCGTATGTGGCGGTTCTCCACCACCGCCGTTGCCTAGTTTCCCACTCCTAAAGTTTTCGGGCGGCGGTGGCGGTGGATTGTCAGTGGGTGAGGCACCTTGGGGAGCGATAAGGCGGTCGCTTCCAAATGCGAAGTATCCGGCCTGAGTCGCTGATCGCTGGAAAGCCTGCCGAGCTTTATCCGCCTGCTTAGGAGCCACGCCCATCTGCTCCATCGCCTTCTCCAATGCCTGATTTGCGGGAAGCATTTGGTTTCGATATTGGTCAAACACGCGCCGATAAAGAGGGATGAGCAGAAAGGACTCGGCTCTAGCCGCCTTCTCCTTATGCGGCTCAACGATGCGCTTTCCCAAATCGGTCAGGCTGAACATTCCCTTGTCGGAGTCCACAAGACCGAACATCTTCGCCGTTCCCGCTCGCAGGTTGAAACCGCCCGCCTTCGCAGAAACCTTGAGATACCCCGCGAGTGCGTCCCGCGTGCAACTATTACCGGCAACCGCGTGGATTGCCTTCGCGAACTTGACTGAGTCGTCCTGATCCAGATACGGGAAACGAATTGTCGATCGGCCCAGTCCGGCCTCTTCTACGGCTTCTACTTCGGGGTTCGGTACAACGTTTGGAGTGCCCATGCTAATTCTCCCTTCGACTGTCATGATCTTATCACTAAAAAGGAGCAAGTCAAGGAAAAAGTCATGCAAACTCCTTTTTTATGACTTTTTCTCTTGACTACATGACCGCTCAAGCATAGTATTGGGTCATGGAAAGCCAAGTTCACCAGCCGACAACCCTCACAGAAGCCATCCGCTACTACTCCAATGAACAGACCTGCATTGACGCGGTTGCGGCTCTAAAGTGGCCCGGTGGCAAGCCTGTTTGCCCGAAGTGCGAGACGGGCGAAGGCACTCGTAAGCACTACTGGCTGGACAAGCAGAAGCGGTGGAAGTGCTACTCATGCCGCAAGCAGTTCTCAGTGAAGGTTGGCACCCCGTTTGAGGATTCACCGCTTGCGCTGGAAATCTGGCTTATCGCGTTGTGGATGATCTGCAACTGCCGCAATGGGGTATCGAGCTACGAGATTGCACGCGCCACGGGCATCGCTCAAAAGTCGGCTTGGTTTGTTCTCTCTCGCCTCCGCTTGGTTCTCAAGGTTGCGGATGCTAGCAAGCTGGAAGTGAAAGAGGGAGTAGAGGTTAACGAGTCTTTCATCGGTTCGCAGCCCCGCAACTGGCACCAGAGCAAGCGGGACAAGCACGCTGCAACCGTGCGCCCTGCCCGTGTCCGCACGTACCAGAACGCCTTCACGCACCAGACTGCCGTGGTCGGGATGCTAGATCGTGAGAGCCGTCAGATTCGCGCTAAGGTTGTCCCCAACGTTCGGCGGGAGACGCTGCAAAAGGAAATTATCGGAACGATTGAATTTGGTTCCAAGATTTTCACGGATTCCGCCGTCGCGTACACAAGCCTCAAGGACAAGTACATTCACGAGACGGTCAACCACTCTATCCAGTACGTTAACGGCTCAGTCCACACGAACAGCCTTGAGAACTTTTGGTCACTGATGAAGCGCAACCTCAAGGGAACATACGTAGCAGTTGAGCCATTCCACCTTGACCGTTATCTTGACGAGCAAGTGTTCCGCTTCAACACCTGCAAGTCGCACAATGACTCTACACGCTTCCAGAAGGCTCTCTCGCAGGTCAATGGCAAGCGCCTCACTTGGAACGAACTGACGGGCAAGGATGCCGCGTCAAAAGGGTTCTAGGTTTCAGCCTCTTCGGGGGAGTAAGAGTATCGACTATGCGGTGAAGGTTCTTCGTCCTTGGCATCTCGAAGAGCATCCTGGATGGTATCCGGGCGCACGGAGAGGACGGAAGCCAAAGCCTTCCTAAATTTTTCGTGCTCCGGATTCGGGTCTTCGTTCGTGGCCATCACCCCTAAATTTATCATCCCCACGCATCTAACGATGCCATGGGGGTAGTATTGTTTCGATGGCTACACCGAATTCATTGTTCGCTATTATCGCGGCCGAATCACCGACCGCAGTGGAGACGAGAGTTGGCACACTCGCGCCTTGGGTATCTTGGAAACTAGCGGAGGGCCAATGGTTGCTGATCGCTCCCAGCGGCACAACGACCAAGGAGGTGTCCGACGCGGTCGGATTCACCATGGAGGCCGATTCGATTGGAAACGGGATCGTTGTGCGAGTAGAGAGTTATTTTGGACGGTATTCCCGTTCTGTATGGGAATGGATAGCGACCAAGCAAGGGGCAGACCTTGTCACCCAAGCAACCCAAGCCTGAGCAGCCCAAATCCGAATCGACTTCTCCAGACGTCCTTGATGAGATTTCCGGGGGAGCCATTGACCGCTCCCATGATTTCGCACAGAAACTTGGGAGTATTCAGCAGTCCATTACCTATCTCGAAGCGAACGGCGCGGATACGCGTACAGATATTAGGGCGCAGTCGGCTTTACTGGCCGACATATCGAAGCAGTTGGTGCGCCTTGAATCCATGGACAAGCGCTTGGAGACCATGGAGCCGAAAGTTCAACACATACAGACCGATGTCAGTAACGCCAAGACAGCGTTTTGGGTCACAACGGGGATACTGTCTACCATTGGCTCAGTTGGTGGGGCAATCGCCATCGTTCTTCTCAATAAGATTTTGGACGCGCTGGTAAAGCATTACGCACATTAGTCCGTGGGTTAGCCAGCGTAGTTATTGCCCTTCTGGATGTCTGCCTGTCTCCTTTCCCGGTGTTAAATTCAAAAACCCGGCGGGTGCCGGGCCTATTCCTACTGCTTTGATTATAACTGCTGTGTCAAGCGGGGACCTGAGGGACTGGGGCTTCTCGAGCTTCGATTGCCAGACCTGCTTTGCGGAGGCCGTCGATGATGTGCTCGACGAGCTCAGGGTCCCACCATTTTGTCAGCTCCTGCCGGGCGGCTGTGGCCATGTCGGGGCGGAGGGAGAGCATTTCATTGAGCGCTTTTCGGGCGGGCTCCAGCTGGCCGAGCTGACCGTAGGCTGCGGCACGGGTGAGGTGGGCGTAGAAGTAGCCGGGGAGATTGATTTTCAGGGCGAAATCCAAGGCGCCGTGATAGTCGCCTTTGCGATAGGCGTTGCAGGCTAGAGGGAGCAGGTACCAGCTGGGATGGTGGGGGTTGAGGCGCCTGGCGGCTTCGATCTGGGCGCAGCCTTCATCCCAGTCGCCGGAGTAGGCGATCATGATGCCGGTCCAGCCAAGGGCAGCGCCGTTCATGGGGTTCAATTCGGCGGCGCGACGGGCTTCTTCGCGACAGGCGGCGAAGTCCTTCTGGAAAAACAGCGTGGACGCGAGCGTGTTGTGGGCGATGTGGTTGGAGGGTGCGGCGTCTACGCTGCGGCGGGCGGCGGCCAGAGCACGGCCGAGCGGGTCGGGTCGAAGATTGAAACCCTGCGCGTGTTCCTGGAGGTAGATGTTCGATAGCGCGGCCCAGGCGCCGCTGTGGTCGGGCGCCTGTTGAACAGCGATTTCGAGGATGTTCCTGACCAGCGCGTGCTCTGTCGGCGTGAACCGCTCGTAGTAACCGAAGGCGCGGATCACGGCTTCGTGGGGAGTGAGCTGGTCGTCGGCTTTGCTGCGCAGGATTTCGCTCATGCTGTGGGGGAGCACGCCGTATCCGTCGGCGACGGTGGAGACGATGCGGGGAACGAGTTCATCCTGAAGTTCGAAGATCGATTCAGGAGCGAAGGGGCGTTCGTACTTCTCGGCCCAGAGTTGGACGCCGGTGAGCGTGTCGGCGAGCCTTACGGCGAGGCGTAGTTTGGCTCCGGCAACGCGGAGGCTGCCTTCAATGACGTAGCGTGCGCCGAGTTCTCTGCCGACTGTGCGGAGGTCGGGGGTCTGGTTTGCGTAAGCCAGGGTCGACCCGCGTGCGATGACGCGGAGGTAAGAAAAGCGGGAGAGGCCGGTGATAATTTCTTCCGAAAGGCCCTCGGCCAGTGCGGCGAGCTCCAGGCTTGCGCCGGTGGAGGTAAACGGCAGCACGGCGACCCAGAAGCCGTCGGTGGTGGGCGCGGCGTAGAACGCGGAAGAAACGGCGCGTGAGGCTGAGTTGGAGGCTTTCGACGGCAACTGGCTGAGGAGATCGCGGAATTCGTTGGCGACGTCGCGAGCAGTCTGAACGCGGTGGCGAGGGTCCTTTTCGAGGCAGCGGCGGATCACGCGGGTTAGATCGGAAGGGAGGTCGGGGCGGATGTCGGCGAGCGGGGCGGGATCGTCACGCAAGATGGCGGAGGCCAACTCTGCAGAAGAATTTCCGTGAAAAGGTTTCTGGCCGGTGGCCATTTCGTGGAGTACGACGCCTAGCGAAAAGATGTCGGTCCGGTGGTCCAGTGGGCGACAGGACACCTGTTCGGGCGACATGTAAGCGGGCGTCCCCATGACCATGCCGGTCTGCGTGTGCGTGGCCAGCGTGAGGTCATCGCAGCCGATCTCGCTGAGGTCTTTGGCGAGACCGAAGTCGAGGACTTTGACACGGCTTTCGTTCGTGATCATGATGTTGGCGGGCTTGAGGTCG